>JABFYH010000088.1 GCA_013361335.1 Gemmatimonadaceae bacterium
GCGCGTCGGCGCTCGGTGAATCGGCACTGGAGCGCTCGGGTGTCTGGCGCTTTCGCGAGCTGGTGCTGCCGGACGCCGGCGACGACGTCGTCAGCCAGCCCGAAGGCAACACGCCGCTGCTGGCCCGCGATCCGATCGCGGAGTATGCGGCGGTGCCGTCGCTTCTCGTGAAGCACGAAGGGCACAACCCCACCGGCTCCTTCAAGGATCGCGGCATGACCGTCGCGATCACCCAGGCGCGCCGCGTCGGCGCACGAGCGGTCGCCTGCGCCTCGACGGGGAACACCTCGGCGTCGCTCAGCGCGTACGCCGCGCTGGCTGGAATTCCGGCGGTGGTGTTCGTGCCGGAGGGCGCCGTAGCGGCGGGCAAGCTCGCGCAGACGGCGGCCTATGGCGCGCACACGCTGCGCCTCCGCGGCGACTTCGACGAGTGTCTGCGGCTGGCGCGCGAGGCGAGCGACGCGCTCGGCGTCTATCTCGTGAACTCGGTGAACCCGTTTCGCGTCGAGGGGCAGAAGACGATCGTGCTCGAGCTGCTCCAGCAGCTCCGGTGGCGCGCACCCGACTGGATCGCCCTGCCGGCCGGCAACCTGGGCAACACCTCGGCGTTCGGGAAGGCGTTGGCCGAGGCACGGCGGCTGGGGCTGATCGACCGGATTCCTCGGCTGCTGGCCGTGCAGGCGGCGGGGGCCGCGCCGTTCGCCCGCGGCTTCGCCGAGCGGTTCACGCATCGGATCCGCGTGCAGGCGGAGACGCGCGCGACCGCCATTCGCATCGGCGATCCGGCGTCGTGGGATCGGGCGGTGCGAGCGATCGAGGAGACCGGTGGGGTGGTGGAAGCGGTGAGCGACGCCGACATCTTCGCCGCGAAACGCGTCGTCGATCGCTGCGGTGTCGGCTGCGAGCCGGCGAGCGCGGCGAGCGTGGCCGGCGTGCGGGCGCTCGCTGCGCGCGGCGTGATTCGACGCGACGAGGAGGTCGTCGCCGTGCTCACCGGACACCTGCTCAAGGATCCCGGCGTGCCCCCCGACACGACGATCGGCGCGGGCGCCGATGAGGCGCTCACGCCGGTCGAGGCACTGTCGCGGCTCGAGCGAATCGTCGCGCGCGCGGAGGTGCGCGGCGATCCGCCCGGCGTGCGCTAGGAAGCCCGTCGCTTCCGAGCGCTCTTCGCGCGCGTCGTGGCCGTCTTCTTCTCGGCCGTCGGCTGCTTGGTGGCGCGCTTCTTCGCCGACGTCGAGGCGAGGCTCTCCTGGAGACGCGCGACGAGGTCGATCACCGCCGTCTTCTGCGGCTTCTCCACGTCCTCCTCGTCGGGGAGCTTCTTCCCCTTGAGCTTTGCGCGCAGGAGCGTCTGGAGCTTCTCCTCGTACTCGTCGTGGTACTTGGACGGATCGAAGGGCTCGGCCAGGTTGCCGATGAGCTGCTCGGCCATCGCGATCTCCTGCGGCCGGACCTTCTGTTCCTCGGCATCGGGGAAGCGCAGATCCTCCGGCGCGACGAGCTCGTTCTCGAAGCGCATGATCTCCAGGACGAGCGCGTCGCCGATCGGCCGCACCGCGACGAGATGCTCCTTCTGACGCAGCGTCAGCTTGCCGATCCCCACCATGTTGGTGTTCTCGAGCGCTTCGCGGAGGAGGGCGTAGGGCTTCTCGCCCCCCTTCTGCGGCACGAGGTAGTACGGCGTATCGAAGAATCGGGGATCGATCTCGTCCGACTTCACGAAATCCATCATCTCCACCGCTTTGCTCGACGGGGTCTTCACCTTCGCGAGCTCCTCGGGGGTGACGACGACGTACTTCCCCTTGGCGTACTCGTACCCTTTGACGATCTCGTTCCAGGGTACCACCTCGCCATCGGTGGGGCAGACGCGCTCATACTTGATGGGCGTCAGATCTTCCTTGTGGAGCTGTCGGAAGCTGGTCTTCTCCGCGGCGCGCACAGCGCTGGCGAGAGAGACGGGGATGTTCACGAGCCCGAAGGTCAGGGCGCCAGTCCAGATGGATGCCATGCCCCTGGAAAGGGCAGGGTACGTGCTCTCCAACGTTTGTCCACATGACGGTCGGACGGCCGGGCGGCCGGACGGTCTGACGGCTGTCAAAGGATGTGCTCGCTTGAACCCGTCACGCGATTTGCGCATGGGACCGGTGAGGAAATGTCCAGGCCCCTGAATCCCCGCTACACCTTTCCCGAGTTCATCGTCGGGCGCAGCAACGAGGCGGCCTACACGGCGGCATCGGCGGCCGCCGTAGCACCTGGGCGTCTCTACAACCCCATCCTCATCACCGGCGGCACCGGGCTGGGCAAGACCCACCTCGCCCACGCTGTTACGGCAGAGTCCGTCATTCGGCCAGGCCGGAGAGCGGAGCTGGTGACCGCCGACGATTTCCTCCGCCTTCTGTCCCAGGGAGTCGCCGCGGGAGACCCGACCGCGGCGCTCGGCGCCATGCGCGAGGCCGATCTTCTCGTGATCGACGACGTGCACGTGCTCGACCGGCATGGGGCGGCGCAGGACGCATTGGCCTCGCTGGCCGCGCACGCCGTCGCCACCGAGCACCAGCTCCTGCTGACGAGCGACGACGCCTCCGGCTCGGACATGCTGGCCAAGCGGCTGGTGGGTCATTTTCGCAGCGCACACGTTGCAACGCTCGGTGCTCCCGACTGGGCGCATCGTGTCGCGATCCTGCACGCCAAGGCGAAGACGCTCGGTATCGTGCTGCCGCCGAGCGTGGCGCATCATCTGGCGGCGCAGTGCGAGGGAAGCGTGCGGGAGCTGGAAGGGAGCATCACACGTCTCCAGGCCGTGGCCGCGCTCGACGGATCGTCGCTCAGCCTCGCGCTGGCGCGGCGCGCGTTGCCGACGAAACAGCGGGCGGGCGCCCTGAGCTCCGGCGCGCAGGCGGTGCAGGAGGCGGTGGCGGCCGAGTGGGGCGTGTCGCCGGCGGCACTGGTCGGCGAGGGGCGCACCCGCGCGCTCGCCGAGCCGAGGCGCATCGGCATGCTGCTGTGCCGCGATCTGCTGGCGCTGTCGATCCGCGAGATCGGCGCGGCGTTCGGCGATCGCGACAGCTCCACTGTGTTGTCGGCGCTCGAGCGAGCGCGAAGCGACCTGGCACGCGACAGCGCGATGGCCGATCGGGTGGCGCGGCTTCGGGAGCTGCTCGCCGTTACGGCGCCCAGTCCGCGATGAACAGGTTGGTCTCGCCGGCCCTGGCGTCGTGGCGATTGGACGCCCACACGAGTGACCGCCCGTCGGGGCTGAACATCGGGAACCCGTCGAAGGTCTCGTCCGTCGTGATCTGCTCCAGCCCCGAGCCGTCGAGGTTGACGAGGTAGAGATCGAAGTTCCCGCTGCGCGGCTGCTTGTAGTTCGACGAGAAGATGAGCCGTCGGCCATCGGGGGTCCACGAGGGGCCGAAGTTCGCGCCGCCGAGGTGCGTGATCTGACGCTGGTCGCTGCCGTCGGCGTTCATCACCCAGAGCTCCATGCGATTGGGCCGCACGAGGCGCTGCGCGAGCAGGTCGCGGTAGGTCGCGAGTGCGGTGTCCGCCGGATGCCAGGCGCGGTAGGCGATCTTCGTCCCGTCGGGTGACCACCAGGGGCCGCCGTCGTAGCCGGGCGTAGTGGTGAGGCGCTTCACGTCGGTGCCGTCGACGTTCATCGTGTAGATGTCGAGATCCCCGTCCTTGAGCGACGTGAAGACGATGCGCCGCCCGTCCGGGGAGACGACCGCTTCCGCGGTGTACACCCCGTAGTTCGTCAGGCGGCGCAGGTCGGAGCCATCGGGGCGCGCGGTGTAGATGTCGAAGGGGTCGAGCCGCCAGACGTAGCCCTTCGATGGATCGGGCTTCGGCGGGCAGTCGGTCTGCGACGCGTGGGACGAGCCGAAGAGGACGCGCTGGTCGTTGGCGTAGAAGAAGCCGCAGGTCGTCTTGCCCGTGCCGGTGGACACGCGCCGCAGCGCGGAGCCGTCGACGTTCATGACGTACTCCTGATCGCAGCTCCGTCCATCGCGGGTGCTCTGGAAGATCAGCTGGCGCCCGTCGGCGCTGAAATACGCCTCGGCGTTCTCGCCGCCGTTGGTGAGCTGGCGAACGTTGCGGAGGTGACGCTCCTGAACGCCGTCGGCGACGACGTTCGAACGGCTCGACGGTCTGGCCTGTGCGCAGGCGAG
>JABFYH010000135.1 GCA_013361335.1 Gemmatimonadaceae bacterium
ACGTCGCTCGTCGAGCCGGATTGGACAGGGCGTCGCCCCGGAAGGTTGATGCAGCGCCCCTCAGTCGCTCCCCGGAACGAGCGGGAGGGTCAACGTGAACGTCGAGCCGACGCCGACCTCGCTCGTGACGCGCAGCTCCCCGCCCAGCCGGCGCGCGAGATCGCGGCTGATCGCCAGACCGAGCCCTACCCCCTCGCCCGGGTGATTGAGGGTGCGGCCGAGCTGCACGAAGGGCTCGAAGATCGCGTCGATCTGCTCCGACGGGATCCCGCGACCGGTGTCGCGCACGTCCACCCGTGCGATGCGCCCGCTGGCGGAGCTGTCGACCCCCTGCTCGACGGTGGCGATCATGCTCACCGAGCCGCCGGACGCCGTGAACTTGATGGCGTTGCTCAGCAGGTTCAGCACGACCTGTTTCAGCAGATGGGCGTCGGCGCGCACCAGCACCACCCGGCCGACGGGAGCGAACGAGTAGCTGATCCGCTTCGCCTGCGCCTGGGGTGCGATCATCACCTCGGCCTCGTGCAGCACCGCGTCCAGGTCGACGTCGTACAGCTGCAGCGTCTCGTAGACGGGGCCCAGCCGCGCGTACTCGAGCACGTCGTTGATGAGACGCAGGAGATGATCGCGGCTCGCCTTGATGCGCCGGAAGTCGGCGGCCTGCTCGGGGGTGACCGGACCGCGCAGTCCCATCGCGAGCAGGTCGACGTAACCGCCGATGGCATTGAGCGGGGTGCGAAGCTCGTGGCTCATCGCGGCGAGGAACTGGGTCTTGGTGGTATCCGCGCGGACGGCGATGTCGCGCGCGACCTGCGCCTCGCGGAGGGCGGCCTCGGCGAGCAGCCGCGCCTCGCGCTCCGCTTCGTACAGCCGAACGTTGTCGGCGAGCAGCACGGAGCGCTCGAGCTCCCGCGCGAGCCGCGCATTCTCCAGCGGCGCCGACAGCTGATCGGCCAGCGCGGAGAGCATCGCCTCGTCGTCCGGGTTGGCCACCGTGCCGTCGAGGCGCACCGCCGCCAGCAGCCCGACGACGGTGCCCCGCGTCACCAGGGGCACACCGACGAAGCCGCTGGCGCGCTGGGCGCCGAGCAGGCCGAGCAGCCGGCTCACGAGTGACTCGGTGAGCGGGTCCGCGAAGCGGTCGAGCGCCGCCTGGTTGATGCCCTGCGCGGCCCGGACCCGCAGGAGGCCGTCGTCGTCCGTGAGCATCAGGAGCGCGCGGTCGGTGCCCAGGAGCTGGGCCGCCTGCTCCACGGCGAGCTGGAAGATCTCGTCCAGCGATCGCGCGTTCGTGAACGCGCGGCTCAGCCGTGTGAGCTGGCCGGTGCGGGCCAGGATGGCGGGGTCCGACGATCGCTCGCCCATCTACCGGCGGTGCGCGACCGGGTCGCGCGCAACGGGACGAGGGTCAGCCGGGCGCAGACGCATCACAGAATGTGCACGCCGTCCGCTCCGATCGCCATCCCGTGCGCCATGGGGTCGTGGTTGCTGTTGCGGGTCTTGATCACCCGGATCGTCCGCTCGGCGTGCCCCTCGTCGGCACGCGACAGGAGGAGCACGTTGTCCGACATGTAGCTCCAGCGCTGCTCCTCGTCGCGGCTGCCGGTCACCCCCGACATCGACTCCAGGTTGAGCATCGAGGTGACGTTGCGCACGACGAAATGCTGAACGAGGGAGTACATGAAGTCGTGGAGGCGCTTGTGGTCGCTCGCCGCGGTGATGAGGTCGCCGACGGCGTCGATGACGACGCGGCGGACCCCCTTGGTCTTGATGAAGTCGAAGATGTCGACGATGACGCTGTCGATCTGGAGCTCGACCGGCGAGGCGTAGAGGTGGTGGAAGCCGTTGGCCGCGGCGCGGGCCGGTTCGACGCCCAGCGCGCGGAGCATCCGCTCGACCTGCGCGGGGTTCTCCTGGAAGTTCACGAACAATGCCGGTGCCGACATGGCCGCGGCACCGAGGGCGAACTGCAGCCCCATCGTGCTCTTGCCCGAGCCGGCCGGCCCGACGAGCAGCGTCGTGCTGCCGCGCCACACGCCCCCGCCGACGATGGCGTCGAGGCCGTCGATCCCGGTCGGCACGCGCTCGAGGACCGGCGTGTACTGCTCGAAGTCCGGGGTGACGAGCCGCGGAAACACGCACAGGCCGTCGTCGGTGATCCGGAAGGCGTGCTGCCCCTCGAGGTAGCGGCTCCCGCGCAGCTTCAGCACGCGCATGTAGCGTTCGTCGCGCCCGCCCAGCGCCTGGCGCTCGAACTGCACGATCGAGTCGGCGACGGCGAACTCGGGGTACGCCTCGATGTTCTGCTGCGTGTACTCGCCGAGCAGGAAGGCGGTGACGTCGTAGGCGGACAGCACGCCGGCGAGGGCGGAGACCATGCGCCGCATCTCCTGCGTCGACTGGGCGAGATCGTGCACCGCCTTGAACGAGTCGATGACGATGACGGCCGGGGAGAGGCGCTTGATCAGCTCGAGCACCCGCGGGACGAGGATCGCCGGACCCTCCGCCGACAGCTCGGCGCCGAGGTCGTCGTACATCACCCCGTTGCCGACCTTGTTCACGTCGAAGAAGCGCAGCCGCTGGGCATAGCTCACCACCTTCGCCATCGGCTCCGACAGCGTGGTCAGGTAGAGCAGGGGCCGATCGCCCTTCGCGTTGTGGAAGAGGAGCTGCTCGGCAAAGATCGTCTTCCCCGTGCCGGGCTGCCCCATGATGATGTTGATGGAGCTCGTCGGGAAGCCGCCGCCGAGGATCTCGTCGGCCTGGCTGCTGCCGGTGCTGATGCGCGTGAAACTCACCGCGTCGACCGCACGATCGCCCTCCCTCTGTCGGCGCCCGGTCATTGGACCGCCCCCTTGGGCCACGACGCATCCCGGCCGGCTCGGCTGGCCAGGAGATCGCGGACCGTCTGCACGAGCTGACGCTCGGCCAACGGCTTCATGAGGAAGGCGTCGGCGCCCGCCTCTCGCGCGCGGCCGTGGGCGGCGAGGATGCTGAAGACCAGCACGACGGTGCTGGCCAGGGTCGGGTCGCTCTTGATCGCCCGGCAGAGCGCCAGGCCGTCGAGCTGCGGCACGAGGATCTCGGTGACGACGATCGCCGGCTTGCGCTCCCGCGCCGCGGCGAGCGCCGCCACGCCGTCGGCGACGAAGTCCACGGAATAGCCCGCGTCGTTGAGGAAGAATGCTTCGAGCTCACGCACATAGGGGTCGCGCTCGACGACGAGCACGAGCGCGCCACCACTCGTCTGGCCCTTGTTCACGGTCTGTTGAGCGAGGTCACGCGCCCACGGTCAGGAAGGCCAGCCGGCATGGATCCAGTAAAGGGAACGGAGAATGGAGGCACAACATAATGCGCAGACGGCTGCCCCGCTTCGGGAGGCCGTTTTCTTAGTGTCGGCAGCTGGTGCCGCAGCCGGTGCGCGCGGGTGCGTCGATGACGCATATTGGCTGGCACTCTCACCCGGACACCCGATGTTGCGACCGTTGCTGTTCGTCCCGCTCCTGCTGGCGCCGGCCCTGATGACGGCGCAGCCCGCCCCCAAGGTGCCCAAGGCCATCGCCGCGATCCGTCAAGCCGATCTCGAACGCGACCTGTACGTCATGGGCGGCGACGCGATGCGCGGCCGCGAGGCGGGCACGATCGACGAGATGCACGCGACCATGTGGATCGCCGACCAGATGGCGAAGATCGGCCTCCAGCCGCGCGGCGACATGGGAAGCTGGTTCCAGTGGTGGAACATGCGCCGCACCCGGATCTCGACCACCGCGAGCTCCGTCCAGCTGGCGGGACGGCCGCTCGCCCTCTGGACGGAGATCACGCCGACGACCAATGCCGCCGCCGACGTCGCCGGCCCGAGCTTCTTCCTTCCCGACCCGCGCGATACGACGGTCGACGTCCGGGGAAGGATCGTCGTGACGCCGTTGCTGCCGCCGGCCCCGTCGGCCATCCGCACGACGACCAACACTCCCGACTACAACTACACGCGCGCGGCGCTCGGCCCCCTGGGCACGGGGCTCGCGCGGCGCGGCGCGCTCGCCGTGATCGTCGTCGCCGATTCGGTGGCGGAGCGCGCCTTCGACGGGATCGCGGTGGTGCAGGCCCGCGGCGCATACGACGTCGTGGGCGGCGTGCCCCGCTTCGTCCGCGCCGCCGCGGCGACGCCCG
>JABFYH010000057.1 GCA_013361335.1 Gemmatimonadaceae bacterium
GAGGTTGGCCGCCGGATACACCGTGTTGCCGACCGACCGGCCGAACGCGCTGTTCAGGTCCGTGCGCGCGCTGAGCGTGGCGAACAGACGCTCGCGCCAGCCGAGCTGCTCCTGGAGGAAGTAGCCATACGTCGCATTCTCGACCGTCGTCGTGGTCGCGAGCCGCTGCTGCGCCGCCGTCAACGTGACGGCGCCGACGCCGAGCCCGTACCCTTCACCGAAGAGCTGGTACTGGCCCGACCGGAACCACTGCGCGCCCGCGGTGGTCACGGAGTTCAGCGTCGAGGTGAGCTGGCGCGTGGCCGCGGCGCGCGCCGTCGCCGTGTAGTTGAGGGAGTTGGTCCGGACGATGTCGATGCCGGAGAAGTTCTGCGACGCGTCAGGACCCCACGCCGCGCCGACGTTCGTGCCCTCGCCCGGGTACTGGTACTGCGAGTTGTTCGAGTTCGCGTTGTCGACGCCGCCTTCGGCCGTCAGCACGAGCCAGCTGATCGGCGTCCAGTTGAACGTCGCGCTGCCGAGGAAGCGCTCGAGCTGCAGGCGCTGCTGCACCGAGTAGATGTCGCCCACGAACTCGCGAGCGGTGCCGTTGGTCGCGTTCCGGAAGCCCGGCGCGCTGAAGAGCTGGTTCGACAGACCGGCGAAGAAGGTGCCGTCGAAGGGCGTCCAGAGATCGCGATCCGTGTAGCCCGTCGAGATGGACAGGTTCGCGCTCGACGCGATCGGGAAGTCGAACGACGCGCGCACCGAGGTGTTGCGCAGGCGGTTCGGATGGATCTGCTCTTCACGCGGCGCCGAGCCGCGCAGGGCGGTGATCCGGTCGATCTCGAACTGCGGCATCTTGTACGGCCCGACGTCGTTCTGACGGTCGACGCTCAGGAAGTACTTCACCGCTTCGGTGCCACCGCTCACCTGCACACCCGCACTGTTCGTCGGGCCGTTGGCGAAGGGCTTCGTGAACTCGCTCGTCCACGGATTCCAGACGGTGAGGCTGTCGATCACGCAGGTGCCCGCCGCCGACGCGGCGAGACGGCACTGGATCGGCGCCGTCGAGATGGCGCCGGTGGTGACGTTCCGGTTGCGTCCCCAGCTGCGGTAGTTGGCCGGATACTTGTCCGGGAGCTGCGACACGCCGAGCTCACCGAAGACGTTGTACCGGGCGGACCCGGCGCGGCCACGCTTCGTCTTCACCACGACGACGCCGTTCGCCGCCGCGGTGCCGTAGAGCGCCGCCGCCGAGGGACCCTTGATGATGTCCAGGCTCTCGATCTCTTCCGGATCGAGCGACGAGAGCCGGTTGATGCGCAGACCGGCGGACTGGTTGCCCGGCTCCGCCTCGTTGCTGAAGCGCACGCCGTCCACGACGATGAGCGGCTCGTTGGAGAGCGACAGCGAGCTCACGCCGCGGATGCGGATCGAGGAGCTCGCCCCGAGCACGCCCTGCCCCTGCAGCACCTGCACGCCGGAGGTGCGCGCCTGGAGCAGCTCGTTGACGTTGGTGATCGGAGCCGTCTTCGCGATCGAGTCGGCGTTCAGCGACGCGACGACGTTGCCGATCTCGCGGCGCGAGACCGAGCCGGTCGCGGTGGTGACCACCTCGTCGAGGCGGGCGACCGCGTGGTCGAGCGAGACGTTCACGACCGCCTCGCCGCCGTCGACGACCGTCACCGGCGTCGTGGTCGCCCGGTACCCGATGCGCGAGATGCGCAGCGTGTAGGTGCCGGCCGCGAGCCCGCGGATGACGAAGTTTCCGGCGTTGTCGGTCAGCGCGCCGGAGGTGGTGCCGAGCACGAAGACCTGCACGCCGACGATCCCCTGGCTCGTCTCACGGTCCAGCACGCGGCCGCGGATCGACCCGACCAGGTGGGCAGCGCGACCAGCGGTCGATGGAAGGGAGGTGGCCGGCGCGGCGAACGACGCCGCGGGGAGGCCGAGCAAGGCGAGGGCGAGCAATACTCGCGTGAAACGTCTCATACGTGTCCGTTCCTGGTGGGAGAGGCGTCGGAAGGGTGGGGATCCACGATTGCCAACGACTGCCGGGAGCAGTGGATGCCGCGCGGCGAGTGCGGGCTGGGCGGTCGCGACCGGCCTGGGATCCGGGTGCCGACCGTTGCGTCACGAAGGGACCCCGGTGGCGGAAAACCGGTCACACAGGGTCTTCTGTAGGGGGTTGCTACGAACCGATCAGATTAGGCACTCGGCGCAGTCTTCGCCAGCCACTCCCCCCCATCCACGACGAGGATGGCGCCGGTGATCCACGAGGCCGCGGGGGACATGAGGAAGGCGACCATGTTCCCAATATCGGCCGGCGCCCCCCAACGCTGGAGGGGGATCGCCTTTTTTGCGTAGCTCGCCATCGCCCGGTCGACCGCGAAGACGTCGGGGACGCCCTCCGCCGTGGGCGGGGGCGTGAACGCCTTCCGCACCCCCTCGGTGGGGATCGGCCCGGGCGCGATGGCGTTGACCCGCACCCGGTCGCGCGCCCATTCCACGGCCAGTGTTCGCGTCAGCGCGTCGATGCCCGCCTTGGCGGCGGTCGCGTGCGCCATCAACGGCCATCCGCGATAGTGCAGGGTCATCGAGATGTTGACGATCGAGCCCCCGCCCTGCCCGCGCATCACCGGCAGGACCGCCTGCGAGCAGAAGAAGGTGCCGTACAGATCGATCTCGACGACGCTCTTCCAGGCATTCGCGGTGAGCGTCTCCGACGGCGCGTAGAAGTTGCCCGCCGCGTTGTTGACCAGGAGGTCGATGCGCCCGTGCGCCTCACGCACCTGGGCGACCACCTGCTGCACCCGCTCGGCCTCCCGGACGTCCACCGCCACCGCGCTGGCGCGGCCGCCCGCGGCGCGGATCTCCGCCGCCGCTGCGTCAACACGCTCCTGCTTCCGGCTCGCCAGCACGACGTGCGCGCCGAGCGCGGTCAGCGTGTCGGCGATCCCTCGGCCGATGCCGCTGCCGCCGCCGGTGATCAGGGCGACCTGTCCATCGAACAACCCGGGACGGAAGACGTCGAGCGGCGCGGCGGGCGGGATGGGAGCGGTCACGGGGGGGCGTCCGGCTGGAGAAGGTCGTGGAGCGCGTCGGCGACGAGGGGCGCCGCCTCGGCCGGCTCCGGCTCGACGTCCGCGAGCTGGATGGCCGCCGGGAGGGCATCGAACGGGAGGCTGAGCTGGGCCACCGGGCTGAACGACCGGCGATGATGCGGGGTCAGACCGTGCGCCGCCAGCCCGGCGTGATGCTCCGTGGTGCCGTAGCCGACGTTGGTCTCCCAGCGGTAGTGGGGATACCGCCGCGCGAGCGCCAGCATCAGGCGGTCGCGGGTGACCTTGGCCACGATGGAGGCGCAGGCGATCGAGTGGCAGCAGGCGTCGCCGCCCACGACCGCGGTGTGCTCGACGCCGAGGCTGCGAATCGGATTGCCGTCGACGAGGACGTGATCGGGGGTCACGCGCAGGCGCCGCAGCGCTCGGCGCATGGCCAGCACGGCGGCGTGATAGATGTTGATGCGGTCGATCTCGCGGACGGAGGCGGCCCCGACGGCGACGGTGAGGGCGCGCTCGCGGATGCGGGCCGCCAGCTTCTCCCGATCGGGCGCGCCGAGCTTCTTGGAGTCGTCGACGCCGCGGATGGCGCGCGCGTCGGCCGGCATGACGACCGCGCATGCGACGACGGGGCCCGCCAGGGGGCCCCGTCCGACTTCATCCACCCCGGCGAGCAGCGGACCGCGCGACGCGCGCAGCTCCCGCTCCAGGGCGCTCCAGCGGCGCACGCCGGATCCGGCGCGGAGGTGCTACTGCGCGGCGGTCCCGGTCTGCGGGACGCGCGCCTTCATCTCCTTGATGCGCGTCGCCTTGCCGGTGAGGTGGCGCAGGTAGTACAGCTTGGCGCGGCGCACGCGGCCACGGCGGACGACGCTGATGTCCGCCAGCATGGGGCTGTGGAGGGGGAAGATGCGCTCGACGCCGACCCCGTTGGAGATCTTGCGAACGGTGAACGACGCGCTGACCCCGCTGCCGCGGCGGGCGATGCAGACTCCCTCGAACGCCTGAACGCGCTCCTTCTCGCCTTCCTTGACGCGCACGTTCACGCGCAGGGTGTCACCCGCACGGAACGCGGGCAGGTCGGTGCGGAGCCACTCTTTCTGGGTTTCGATGAAGGGATGCATATGACGCTCGGGGCCGGAGCCCGGTTTGGGGCATAAGTAGTAGAGACCTGAGAAGTTAGCGGCGCCCCGGTCCCGAGTCCAGTGGGAGGCCCGGCGACGCCCTCACGGGCTCCGATATGAGATCTCGATCACGCCGCCGCCGTATTGCATGCCGAACTTCCGCTTGGCCTCCTCGATGTTGTAATACCGCACGCCGGACAACGACTGGGCGGCGATCTGGCGCAGGTCCGCCAGCTCGCCCAGACGCTGCCCGTTCAGAAAGACGGCGGGTGGCGGAGCGGTGCTGGAGCCGCCGCCTGAATATGCCTGCGACGGTTTTGGCCGCACGTACTCGGGCCGGATCCGCTGAATCAGGTCCAGCGCCGACTCTGATCCGGTCGTCGGAATTTCCGCGTCGGTGATGACGGCTCGGTTCGTTCGCGCCGAACTATCGGAGGGCGCGTGGGGGGCGCACCCCACCGCCACGAGCATGAGCGTCGCGCTGATGAGTCGCTGGAACGTCCGGTCGAGCATGTGGGAACTCCTCGGTGAGCATGTCATGAGCTGGAGCCGCGCCGCGCCCCCTTCCCGCCACGGCCACGAGCGCCGGTGATGGTCGATCATTCATCAGCCGACGAGCGGATGCAAGACGACGAGGGGCACACGGATCGTGCCCGTGTGCCCCTCTCCACGCTGTCAGACCGCGAAGCTGTTCGGCCGGGCACGCACCGTCACGGACAGGTCGGCGCGACTCCCGCCTTGTCCCACCATACCCGGGTTTGCATGTTGTCCGGGCCCTGGCGGGCCTTGGCGGCGTTCACATTCTCGCCGTTGACCGAGATCTCGCCCGTCGGGTACTCGAGACGCCGCGGCACCGTGGTGAAGATGGCGCTGGGTCCCGGCGCGATGCTGGGCTGGCAGGTGCGACGCCACTCGAACCAGGCCTGGCCGCCGTCCGTGTACAGGGCGATCCACTTCTGCACGGCGATCTGCTTCAGCCCCGCCACGCCACCCGCGTACGCCACGCTCGGCTGCGCCAGATAATCGGCGATCGCTGCCGCATCGGTAATGCCCCACTGGTTCATCGACGCGGTGATGCCCGCGTTGTAGAACCCGGGGGCCTGCGCCGGCGTGAGCCCGCCCATGCTGCGCTCCGCCGCTTCCGCCTTGATGAACGCCACCTCCGCGTAGGTCATCAGGTACGCCGGCTGGCTGGCCCCGCTGCCGCCGTAGTTGCCGTAGGCGGTGACGCCGGGATAGAACACCGCACCCGGCCGCGAGGTGCTGTTGAAATAGGTGCCCGCCGTCGCGGCATCGAGCCCGTTCGGCTGGCCCGCGTACTCGGCGGCGCCGGGCTTGCCGTTCTGGAAGTCCACCGTCGGCATCGCGAAGACGGGCAGGCGGGGGTCGTTGCGCGCCAGGAGAATGTCGACGAAGGTCTTCGACATGCGGTGGTCGTCGCGCGTCTTGAAGTTCGAGGCCCAGGGGTTGTCGAACACGCCGTCGCCTGGCCAGTTCAGCTTCGCCATGTCGGCGTTGGAGGTGAAGACCCCGCCGGGGGCCGACAGCGCCGCGGTCAGCTCGGCGTTCGCCTTGGCCGGATCGACGTTCACGATGCGCATCGCATACCGTGCGCGCAGCGAGTTGGCGAACTTCCGCCACGCCACGGTGCTGCCGCCGTAGATCGGATCGGCCCCGCCGAGCGACTGCGGCCCCGGAGACGCCAGCGCCGTCGATGCCGCGGTCAGCTTGCTGAACATCCCGTTGTAGATCGCCTGTTGCGCGTCGTACGCCGGGAGGACGGCGCCGCCGGCCGAATCGCCGGCCAGCGCCTGCGAGTACGGGACGTCGCCCCAGTTGTCGGTGATGTACCCGAACTCCCACTGCTGCATGATCGTGGCGGGCGCCGAGATCGCCGGCGACGACACCTTCTCGCCCTTCTTCACCACCTGCCGGAAGTCCTCGAGCGACGTGGCGTAGGCCCCGTTGCCCCCCTGGAAGTAGCCCTGGGTGTCGGAGGCACGGATGCGCGCATATCGATCCTCGTCCGGGTACTGGACCTCGGCGAGGTGCTGGGTGAGGAACTCCATCTGGCGCAGGCTGTAGCCCGAGCCCAGCCAGCGGCCCACGGCGGTCTGCGTCGCCTGGGTGAACACGGCGCCGGCGGGCGCATCCTCGGGACTGTTCGGGTTCTGGTTCAACGACGTGATGTCGCTGTTGTTGCAGGCCGCCGCTCCAGCGGCGAGCGCGAGGCCCGCCGCGAGCACGGCCCTGGTGTTCAAGAATCGCATGGTCATCTCGTTGGTCGGAGGTTACGGCGTGATGCGGATGTTGAACCCGAGGCTGCGCGGATTCGGCAGCGTGGCGAACTCCATCCCCTGATAGTTCGTCGTGGAGTAGTTGAATTCCGGATCGATGTTCGGAACCTTCGTCCACGTCTTCAGATTGCGGCCGACCAGCGCGATGTTCGCGGACTGCGCGTACATCCGGTTCGCCCACGACGTGGGCAGCTCGTAGCCGATGCGAAGCTCGCGGAGCTTCGTGTAGGACGCGTCGTAGACGTAGCGCTCGTGGAGTCGGAAGAAGCTCTGGAAGTAGTCTTCCGAGGTCACCGTCGTCGTGTTCGGCGTGCCCTTGGAGGTGACGCCCGGCACGACGATCCCCGGGTTGTCCCAGTCGACTTCGCGGCCCTGGACCGTGTTGGCGAGGACGCCGGTGTATTCGCCGAACATGTTCGTCACGCTGAACAGCTTCCCGCCCTGGTGGGTGTCGAGCAGCGCGCCGATGGACACGTTGCCGAAGCGGAAGGTGTTGTTCCAGCCGCCGACCCAGTTGGGCTGCACGTTGCCGAGCACCTGGAGGGTGTCACGCTGCGGCAGGCCGCCGGCGAGGATCCAGTTGCCGTTCGCGTCCTTCTTGATGCCGTAGCCGCGAATCGTGCCGTACGGCTCGCCGGCCCGGGCCTCGACCGTGGCGCTCCACGTGCCACCGAGCACGATCGTCTGGAGCCCCGGATACAGCTCGACGACGCGGCCCCTGTTGCTGGAGAAGTTGAAGGTGGAGGTCCACTCCGTGGTGTTGCGGCGGAAGGGGACGACCGAGACGAGCGCCTCGAACCCCTTGTTCTGGATCTTGCCGGCGTTGACCGAGCGCGAGGTGAATCCCGACGCCGACGACACGGCCAGGTTGATGATCTGGTCCGACGTCGTCTTGTCGTACAGGCTCATGTCGACCGTGAGGCGGTTGTCCCCGAAGCCGAGCTCCAGACCACCCTCGGTCGAACGCGTCCGCTCCGGCTTCAGGTCGGCGTTCGCCAACGTGTTCGTGAGCGTGTACAGCGGATTCGCGCCGAACTTCTGCGAGAAGCCCTGATACGTGCTGCGGAGCTGGTACGGCGCCGCATCGGCACCGACCTGCGCGTACGCGCCACGCAGCTTCGCGTAGCTCAGGCCGCCCATGCCCTTGAGCGCGGGGACCGCCTCGGTCAGCACGACGGAGCTGTTGACCGACGGATAGAAGTACGAGTTGTTGCCCGGCGGCAGCGTCGACGACCAGTCGTTGCGCGCCGTCCCTTCCACGGTGAACCACTCGTCCCAGGTGAACGAGGCGGCCCCGTACACGCTGTTCACGCGCCGGTTGGAGAAGAACTGGACGTTCGACGGCGTGATGGCCGCGTTCGACACGTTGTAGATGTTCGGCACCGAGATGCCGGCGGTGCCGACGCCCTCGGTCGACGTCGACTGGTTGCGGACGTTGCCGCCCAGCGTGCCGTTGAGCACGAGACGGCTCGTGACGCTCCGGTTGGCGAGAATGAGCAGGTCCGTGTTGTTCTCGCTGCTCACGTCACGCAGGTACGAGAACGCACCGGCGTAGTTCGGGTCGGAGAAGTTCAGGTTTCCCGCCGCGAACTGCTGGTCGATGTTGTACCGGTAGAAGTCGGTGCCCGACCGTACGGTGGCCGTCACCCAACCCACCGGACGCCACGCGAGCGACCCGCTCACGATCGTGCGATCACGGACGTCCTTTTCCGGATTCTCGTACTGCAGCCAGTACGGGTTGTTGTGGAAGTTGTAGTTCCAGTTGAACAGGTTTCCGTTCTCGTCCGTCATCTTCGCCTTCAGCACGTCGGTGTCGACCTGACGGCCGAACCACACGAACTGCTCGAGGATGCCGGAGTTGTACCCGACGCCCGGACGATTCTGGCCGGTGTTGCGGACGTAGTTCAGCGCACCGGTCGCCGTGACCTTGTCGGTCACGTTGAGCGAGCCGTTCGCGAGCGCCGTCACCTTGCGCAGGAACGAGTTCGGGATGATGCCGTCGACGTTCTCCCCGCCGAGTGACAGGCGGGCCGAGGTGCGGTCGCTGCCACCGCTGAACGCGATGTTGCCGTCGCGCGTCTGACCGGTGTTGAAGAAGTTCTTGACGTTGTCCGGGTGCGCGACCCAGGGCTGCTGCGGGCCCGTGAACTGGTCGATGAGCCGTCCATCGAGCCGGGGACCGAAGCTCTGGTCGTTGCCGTCCTGGATGCCGCCGCCCTGGCCGTCGACGTACTTGAACTGACCGCCGGAGCCCTGGCCATACAGGTTCTGGTAGTCGGGCAGGATCGACGGACGGTCCCAGGTGTTGCTCGCCGTGATCTGCGTCGCGACGCGCGAGGAGACGCCGCCCTTCTTGGTGGTGATGAGCACGACGCCGTTCGCGGCACGCGAGCCGTAGAGCGCCGCCGCGTTCGGCCCCTTGAGGACGGAGATGTTCTCGACGTCTTCCGGGTTGATGTCGGAGATCGCGCTGCCGAAGTCGCGGCCGTTGTCGAGGTTCGAGGCGCCCGACGGGTCGCCGCCACGGCCGCCGTTCGAGATCGGCACGCCGTCGACGACGTAGAGCGGGTTGTTGTTGCCGGTGATGGAGGTGAAGCCGCGCACGCGTACGTTGACCGAGCCGCCCTGGGTCCCGGCGCCCGTGATCACCACACCCGACACCTTGCCGGCGAGCTGGTTCACGACGTTGGGATCGTGGGTGGTGTTCAGCTGGTCGCTGGTGACCGACTGGACAGCCGTGCCCAGCTGGCTCTTCTCCCGCGTCTGCCCGAGGGCGGTGACGACGAGCCCCTCGAGCTGGCTCACGGAGGCAGCGAGGGTGAAGTTGAGTGTGACCGGCCCCTGACCGAGGGTGATGGTGGCCGTCTTCTGCTGCAGCCCGATGCGGCGCGCCACGACGGAGGCCGTCCCCCGGGCCCGCTCGGCGGCCACGGTGAAGCTGTATCGGCCGTCCTCACGGGTGATCGCCCCGACGCCGAGCGTCGGGATCGCCACCTGCACCGAACTGAGCGGCTGGCCGGCTTCGCTCGTGACGACGCCGGAAACAAGGGTAGCCTGCTGCGCCGCCAGGGTCGCGGGCAACAGCCCGAACAACGCCAATGCGGCGAGGAGACGGAGACGTACGGCTCTCATCTGGTCCTCTTCTCGAATGAGTGGTTCGTCGAGACACACGAGACCGCCATCATCGGATGCGGTCTCGTGGAGACTGGGGTCGACGCCACACGCGGACGTCGCTCGGTCCATGATGGCGCTCGCCGGGCGGGACGCCGTGGCCGCGTCCGTCAGCACCCTGCCTCATGGGATGGCGTACGATCTAGACGCCGCACATCGAGTCTGTCAAGGATTCCACGTTACGAAACGATCCGCGTCGTAACGCAATTATACGGTCGCGCCCGACGTACGGTCGCGCTCGCCAATGATCAGTGCTCTTCAGAGCGACCGAACAGCAGCTCGACGAGCGGGCGGTGCTCCACCGGCGCGATCACGTAGACGTAGTCGCCCGGCTCGATGCGCGTGGCCCCCGACGGCGCGATCAACGCCCCGCCGCGCTCGAGCATGCTCACCGCCGCCCCCTCGGGAAACGGGATCTCCGCCAGCGTCGCCCCCGCGACGGCGAGCTGGTCGGAGACGAAGTATGCGCGCAGCTCGTCGCCGCGCGGTGCCCGCGCATCCACCTCGATCATCGTCGCCGGCGGCGGGGGCGCGTCCGACTCCACGCGGAGCAGGCGCGCCATCCACGGAACCGTCGCGCCGGGGACCAGCGCGCCGACGACGACGATGAAGAACACGATGTCGAAGAGCACGTGCGCACCGGGCACGTCGGCCATGACGGGGATCGTGGCGAGCACGATCGGCACCGCACCCCGCAGCCCGACCCACCCGACGTAGGCCGAGTCGCGCCACCGATACCGGAACGGCGCGAGACAGAGCATCGCGATCACCGGACGCGCGACCACGGCGAGAAAGAGCGCGAGCGTCAGCCCGACCGTCGCCACCTGCAGGAGCCGCGACGGGAAGACCAGCAATCCGAGCAGCAGGAACATCAACACCTGGCTCAGCCAGCCCAACGCATCGTGCACCCGACGGATCCCGACGGCGTGCGGCAGCACCCCGCTCCCCAGCGTCATCCCCGTGACGTACACGGCGAGGAAGCCGCTGCCGTGCAGCAGCGTCGCCAGCCCGAAGGAGAGGCACGCCACCGCCAGCGTGAACGCCGGATAGAGTCCCGCGGCCGGCAGGTGGACACGCATGATCAGCAGCCGTCCGACGCGCGCGATCACGTACCCCGTCACCGCGCCGATCGCGAGCTCGCGCACGACGTCGAGCGTCACCGCGAGCGCCGACGGCGCAGCGCCGCCCGCGATCCCCGCGGTGATCGCCGTCGTGAGGATCACCGCCATCGGGTCGTTCAGCCCGGACTCCAGCTCGAGCGTGAGGCCGACGCGCCGCCGCAATCGCGTTCCACTCGCGGTGAGGACGGAGAACACCGCCGCCGCGTCCGTCGAGGACACGATGGCGCCGAGCAGCATCGCCATCGCCCACGACAGGCCGAAGAGATGCGCCGCCACGGCGACCAGCCCCGCCGTCGCCACGACGCCGACGGTGGCCAGCACGGTCGCCGGCGCGAGCACCTGCCGCGCCGACGCCGCCGGCGTGTTGAGCCCACCATCGAACAGGATGAGCACCAGCGCCGTGGTGCCGACGCGAAAGGCGAAGCCGTAGTCCTCGAAGCCGATGTGGCCGAGCCCCTCGGAGCCGGCGACGACGCCGACGAGGAGGAACAGCAGGGCGACGGGGAGCCCCAGGCGGGCCGACACGCGACTGAGCCCGACGCTCGCCGCGAGCAGGCCGCCGAAGGCGGTCAGCACCACCGCGGTGGCAATCGGCTCGGCGCCGATCATGTCGCGCTACCCCGTGCCGTCCGCATCGGCCGCGCGGCGGAGCGCGGTGAGCCGCTCCCCTTCGCGCCGTCGCCACTCGGCGATCCGGCCGTGGTCGCCGGACAGCAGGATCTCGGGCACACCGTGTCCCCGATACACCGGCGGCCGGGTGTAGCTCGGCGCGGAGAGCCCCCGCTCCCAGAAGGAGTCGGTGTACGCGCTGTCATGGTCGCTCATCGCGCCGGGCAGGAGTCGCACCGTCGCGTCGATCACGGCGAGCGCGGCGGGCTCGCCCCCGGTCAGCACGAAGTCGCCGAGTGAGAGCTCCTCCGTGGCGAGATGGTCGGCGACGCGTTGATCGACGTCCTTGTAATGGCCACACAGCAGCGTGAGCTCGTCGCCGGCGGCGAAGCGCACGGCGTCGGCCTGGGAGAAGCGGCGTCCGCGCGCGCTCATCAGGACGATCGGGCCAGCGGGTCTCAGCGCATCGATGGCCTCGAAGAACGGTTCGGGCTTCATCACCATGCCCGGTCCCCCGCCGTAGGGCGCGTCGTCGACCGTGCGGTGGCGGTCGTGGGTGTGATCGCGCAGGTCGACGATGGTGTACGCGACGAGGCCGGCGACCTCGGCGCGCGCCGGGATGCTCAGCGAGAGCGGGGTGAAGAACTCAGGGAAGATCGTGACGACGTTGATCTTCACTCGAGCAGCCCGTCCGGCGGCGTGACGACGATGACGCGCGCCTCGCGATCGACGGAGGCGATGGTGCGCTCGTCGTACGAGAGAAGCACGGTCTCCTGATCGCGAGGCGCCTCGCGGCGCACGTCGATCGCGAGCCCCTGCGGGAGCTCGTAGGTCTCCTCCACCGTGCCGACGGCCTGACCGTCGACGAGCTCGACGCGCATGCCCACCAGCTCGTGGATGTAGACCTCGTCGTCGGCGGGGGGCGCGACTTCGCCGCGTGGAAGCAGGAGATAGCGGCCGCGCCAGCGCTCGGCCGCGGTGCGGTCGGGCACTTCGGCGAAGCCGACGAGATAGCCGTCGTTGAAGGGGCGCACGCTCGACACGTGCAGCTCCTGGCGCGTCGGGGCGAGGTCGCCGGTGGCGGTGCCGGCGAAAACGCGACGGCCGGACGCGAAGATCGCGTCCGGCGCGTCGGTGATCGTTTCCACGACGACTTCGCCGCGGATGCCGTGTGCCTTCCGGACCCGCCCGACGATGATGAACGCGGGCTGAGTCATCGGTGCCCGGCTGGTTACGCCTCGTCCCGCCCGCCGCCGACCGGCACGGCCTTGGCCTGGAGCTTCTCGGCGAGCCGCGACTCGTGGCGCTGCTTGAGGACGCCCGCCTTGCGCAGCAGCGACCGAACGGTGTCGGTGGGCTGCGCGCCGACGTTCAGCCAGTAGTTCACGCGGTCG
Organism: Gemmatimonadaceae bacterium; assembly: GCA_013361335.1. Lineage (GTDB taxonomy): Bacteria > Gemmatimonadota > Gemmatimonadetes > Gemmatimonadales > Gemmatimonadaceae > AG11. The sequence continues at coordinate 12,761 of JABFYH010000057.1, forward strand.
CTGTCGAGGTTGATCGCCTTCTCGCCCGTCCGGGGCTGGTACTGACCGACGATCTCGAGGAACTTGCCGTCGCGCGGGCTCTTGGAATCGGCGACGACGATGCGGTACATGGGCGACTTCTTCCGGCCCACGCGGCGGAGGCGAATCTTGACGGCCACTGAACTCTCCTGACTGAGTCACGAACTGCTCGGGCTCCTCGCGCACCTGGCACTTCCAGGCCGCACCCGGACCTACAAACTAACTCGTTCATCGTGAACGGTGAACCGTGATCCGTAACTGCGGAAGGACGGTTCACGGTTCACCGCATCCCCCCGAACATCCCCGGCGGCATCCGCATCTTTCCTCCAGGACCGGAGCCACCCGATACTTTCTTCATCATCTTCTGCATCTCGCGGAACTGCTCGAGCAGCCGGTTCACCTCGCTGATCGGGCGCCCGCTTCCCTTCGCCACCCGGGCGCGCCGCGAGCCGTTCATCAGGTCCGGCTTCTTCCGCTCGGCCCTGGTCATGGACAGCACGATCGCCTCCATGTGCTTCATGCGCTTCGGGTCGGCGTCCTTCACCTGCTTGAGCATCTTGCTGTTGACGCCTGGCAGCATCTTGAGCAGCCCCTCCAGGGGGCCGAGCTTCTCGATCTGGCGCATGGCGGTGAGGAAGTCCTCGAGGTCCATCCCCTCCTTGCGGACCTTCTTCTCCATCCGCTTCGCCTCGTCGGCGTCGAAGGCGCCCTGCGCCTTCTCGACGAGGGAGACGATGTCGCCCTGCTGGAGAATCCGGCCCGCCATGCGGTCGGGGTGGAAGTCCTCGAGCGCGTCCGACTTCTCGCCGACGCCGATGTACTTGATCGGCTTCTTGAGCACCCCGTAGATCGACAGCGCGGCGCCGCCCCGGGCGTCGCCGTCCATCTTGGTGAGGATGACGCCGGTGACGCCGAGCTTCGCGTCGAAGCCCTGAGCGATCTTGACCGCGTCCTGGCCGGTCATGCCGTCGGCGACGAGCAGGATCTCGTCCGGCTTGATCGCCTCCTTGAGGCGAACGAGCTCGGTCATCATCTCGTCGTCGATCTGCAGCCGGCCCGCGGTGTCGACCAGGACGACGCGGTCGCGCGCGCGCCGCGACTGGTCGATGCCGTTCCGCGCGATCCGTACGACGTCGGGCTGATCCCGTTCCGCATAGACGGGGATGTCGAGCTGGGCGCCGAGGGTCTCGAGCTGGTCGATGGCGGCGGGGCGGTAGACGTCCGCCGCGATCAGGCGGACCTGCCGGCCCTCACCCTTGAGCTTCCGCGCCAGCTTGGCGGCGCTGGTGGTCTTGCCCGAACCCTGGAGGCCGACCATCATGACGACGGTTGGCGGTACCGAGCTCAGCTTGAGACCCTCGCGGCGCTCGCCGAGCATCGCCGTCAGCTCGTCGTAAACGATCTTGACGAGCTGCTGGGCGGGGGAGACGGTCCGGAGCTGGGACACGCCGACGGCCTTGGCCTCGACGCGCTCGAGGAACTCACGCGTGAGAGCGAAGTTGACGTCGGCCTCCAGCAGGACGCGGCGGACCTCCCGCAGCCCTTCCTTGATGTCGGCTTCGTTGAGGACCCCGCGTCCGCGCAGGCGGGCGAAGGTGGCTTCTAGTTTTTCGGAAAGCTCGTCGAACATGGCGTAAACCTAAGGGAGAGGCCCTGTTAGGACAACGGGCGCAGTTAGCGCGCGAGGCCCTCCCCTAGGCGCTGCCGGAGTGCAGCCGAGCGGATCTCAGTGAGCCGAGTTGCTCTGGCTCCGCCGCTCGCGAGCGAACTGCCACGTCAGTCCCACGCCGACGCTGGACGCAGACAGCGTTCCGCCACCCGAACCGGCCTTGTACTGCATGGCGGTATAGCGAAGGTCGATCTGCCACTCGGCCTTTCCGTACTCGACGAAGGCGGTCGGGCCGATCGCGGGGTCGAACGAGATCGAGCCGTTGGCGACGTCGCCGCTCGCGTGAAAGCTGTTGAGCACGTGCATCGTCGCGCCCGCGCCGGCGCCGAAGCCGTTCCGCGAGCGCCAGGCCAACGACGCATCGACCGGCACGCGAAGCCAGTATGCATCCTGATTGCCGGCTTGTTGGATGGTTTGATACTTGATCCCGGCGCCCAGCTGTGCATCGAGAGACCCGGCGTCCGGCGCGAGCACATGCGTCACGAACCCGCCGACGAGCGTGATCCCCCTGCCGGCATCCACGTTCGAGCTGCTGCCGTTCGAATACTGGAACTGCACTAGCCGATCCCCACCGAACTCGCCCGCCACGCGGACATACCCCCAGATGGGTCGCGCCGTGACTGGCGCGACGGAGGTGGTGACGGCGCTGTCCGAGGTCGACGCCTGTGCGCCTGCGGCCGATGCGAGGGAGACGAGAAGGGTGGCGGCGCCGGCGAGCCGGCGAGGTGTCAAGAGATACATGATCTTGATCGAGGAGGATTTGGTAGCGCGGAGTCCGCGGGGGCGCCTGGCCGCCCGCGGATTGCTCAGCTCGCTCACTTGACTGACTTGCGCCTGTCAGCGTCACGCTGCCGTGGCGCGGCGTGTGGCCCGGCACTCCCCGACGCGCCCGATACCTTCTCTCCCATGCAGCCGACCGTCACGATCATCTCCCCCGCCTACAACCAGGAACGGTACGTCGCTCAGTGCATCGAGAGCGCGCTCGGGCAGACCTATCCGCACTGGGAGCAGATCTTCGTCGACGACGGGTCCACCGACGGCACGCGCGACGTCATCGCCCGTTACCGCGACCCGCGCATCCGGCTCATCGCCCTGCCCCATCGCGGCCTTGGCGCGCTGGTCGAGAGCTACAACGCCGCGCTCGCTGGCGCGCGCGGCGCCCTCGTCGCGATTCTCGAGGGCGACGATGCCTGGCCGCCGGACAAGCTCGAACGTCAGGTGCCGACCTTCGCGAATCCGCGCACGTTCCTGAGCTGGGGACGCGGCGCGCTGATCGACGCCGAAGGGCGGCCGATGCGCGTGATGACGACGATGAAAGGCGTGAACGGCGAGGCGCGCGTCGATGCCGCCGCCGCCTTCCACCGCCTGACCCGCGAGAACTTCTTCATCCCATCGGTCACGGTGATGGTGCGCCGCAGCGCGCTCGACGCGATCGGCGGATTCCGGCAGACGGGGAGCTCGCTGTTCGTCGACCTGCCCACCTGGCTCTGGCTCACCCTTCGCGGCAACGGCGACGCGGTCTTCCTGGACGCGGAGCTCGGCATCTATCGTCACCACGCTGCGGGGACGAGCACGGACAAGGCGGCGCAGATGCGCCTCGAGCATCTGCGGGTGGTGCTGGCGGTCGAGGCGGAAGCCGGACCGGAGGCGATGGCGCGCGTCGGGTGGGACATCCGCAGCCGACGGCGGGCGTTGGCGCGCGGCGGCCTCGTCAAGGGAAAGCTCGACCTCGCTGCCGGCCGCCATGCCGAGGCCTACGCGTGTTACCGCGAGGCGCTGGTTGACGGGGTGGACGTCGGGCCTCGCGTCCGCGCCCTGCGTGGGATGGTTTCCGCGCGTGCGAGACAGCTCTTGCGCCGTTGGGTTCGCTCGTGACGTGACGCCCTACCCCTTCGTCGTCTGACACGCGAGAAATTCGCGCCCAAGCCGATGGAGTAACGGCGCGCGCCGTGCACCGTGGCCACCCTTTGCCCACCATTATCTTTCGCGACATGGCCAAGGTTCAGCGCAAGGAAGAGATCCTCAAGTCCGAGCTGCCCGCCGCACTGCCGTTGATGGCGCTGCGCTCGACGATCGTCTATCCCCTGGGCACGATCGCCGTGCAGATGGGCGCCCCCGAGAACCTGTCGCTCCTGCGCGCCTACGACGAGCCGGGTCTCGTCGTCGCGCTGGTGGTGGCCGGTGGCGACCACGACGAGCCGATCGACTCGCAGCGGTTCATCGGTCGCGTCGGCGTCGCGGCGCGGGTGCACGAGCGCATCAATCTTCCGGGCGACACGGTGCAGATCACCCTGCAGGGGCTCCGCCGGATCGTCATCGAGGAGATCCAGCAGAACGAGCCCTACCCCGTCGCCGCCATTCGCGCCGCGAAGGAGACGCCCGCCGATCCGTCGGAGCTCGACGATCTGGTGACGCGCGTCATCTCCGCCGCCGAGACGCTCGCCGAGCTGGTGGATCGCATCCCGGACGAGGTGCCGGCGATCCTGAAGATGAACGTGTCCGATCC
>JABFYH010000090.1 GCA_013361335.1 Gemmatimonadaceae bacterium
AGCGATAATGTCCAGCGGCGAGAGGGAAAGAACCCAGAGCCACAGCTAAGGCCCCGAAGTGGCCGCTGAGTATAGCGAAGGATGTGTTCGTGCCGTGACAACCAGGAGGTTGGCTTAGAAGCAGCCATTCCTTTAAAGAGTGCGTAATAGCTCACTGGTCCAGCGTGAATGCGCCGAGAATGGTCGGGATTAAGCGGCCCGCCGAAGCTTGGCCTTGATACTTTGGTATCAGGGGTAGGGGAGCGTTCCCGTCACAGTGAAGCCCCGGTGGAAACCGTGGGGTGGAGTAGCGGGAAGTGAGGATGCCGGAATGAGTACGCGCAAATCCAAGTGAAAACCTTGGACACCGTAAACCCAAGGGTTCCTGCGCCATGGCAATCAGCGCAGGGTGAGGCGGACCCTAAGGCGAGGCCCCAAAGGCGTAGCCGATGGACAGCCGGTTGACATTCCGGCCCCGTCTTGCAGTGTCGAAACCATCAGGGACACCGAAACGACGCGTATGCGGTTGTGTGGATTGACCGTCTAAGCCTGTAGGCGCAAGCCGAGAGGTGATGGCAAGGTGCGGCTTCGGCCAAGCCGAGATACGTAGAGTCTGCGGGCAAGAAAAGCTGGTGGTGGAGCTGCACGACGTCCGTACCGGAAACCGACACAGGTGGGTGAGGCGAGTAGCCTCAGGTGAACGAGTGAAACGTGGTCAAGGAACTCGGCATAATGATCCCGTAACTTCGGAAGAAGGGATGCCTCCCGCTGTTGCTCACCTCGCGTGAGTTGCGGTGGAAGGCCGCAGAGAATCGGCCCAAGCGACTGTTTAGCAAAAACACAGGTGCGTGCCAAGCCGCATAAGGCGCCGTATACGCACTGACGCCTGCCCGGTGCCGGAAGGTTAAGGGGAGAGGTTAGCGGTCTTCGGACTGCGACGCTTTGAGCCGAAGCCCCGGTAAACGGCGGCCGTAACTATAACGGTCCTAAGGTAGCGAAATTCCTTGTCGGGTAAGTTCCGACCTGCACGAATGGCGTAACGACTTGGGCACTGTCTCGACCACGTGCTCGGCGAAATTGCAGTCTCGGTGAGGATTCCGAGTCCCCGCGACAGGACAAAAAGACCCCATGCACCTTTACTGCAGCTTGTCATTGGACATTGCACTTCGCTGTGTAGCATAGGTGGGAGCCGTCGAGCCCCGGGCGCTAGCTCGGGGGGAGGCACCAGTGAAATACCACCCTGCGTAGTGCGATGCCCTCACCACGGAGAGCACACCTCTTCTGGGACCGTGGCAGGCGGGCAGTTTGACTGGGGCGGTCGCCTCCGAAAGCGTAACGGAGGCGCGCGCAAGGTTGGCTCAGCGCGGTCGGTACTCGCGCTTCTAGAGTGTAACGGCAGAAGCCAGCCTGACGGTGAGACCGACGGGTCGAACCGCCACGAAAGTGGGCCGTAGTGATCCGGTAGCCCGGGGTGGAGCGGCTATCGCGCAACGGATAAAAGGTACGCTGGGGATAACAGGCTTATCGCGCCCGAGAGTTCACATCGACGGCGCGGTTTGGCACCTCGATGTCGGCTTATCACATCCTGGGGCTGGAGAAGGTCCCAAGGGTCCGGCTGTTCGCCGGTTAAAGTGGTACATGAGCTGGGTTCAGAACGTCGTGAGACAGTTCGGTCTGTATCCGTCGTGGGCGGTGGAGTGTTGAGGGGAGCGGACCCTAGTACGAGAGGACCGGGTCGGACAATCCGCTCGTGTCCCGGCTGTCCTGCCAAGGGCACCGCCGGGTAGCGATGATTGGCTGTGATAACCGCTGAATGCATCTAAGTGGGAAGCACGCCCCAAGATGAACACTCCCAGGGCCTTGAGCCCTCTGAAGGGCCGGGGGAGACCACCCCGTCGATAGGCCGCCCGTGGACGTGCCGCAAGGCACTCCGAGCGCAGCGGTCCTAATCGCCCGTGCGGCTTGACTACTCCCATTGGAGTACCACCGCAAAGTACACATCGTCTCGCATCACACCGGCGCACCGCGCCGACCGTGAGCCAGACCCCACGAACCACCATCCTCTGCCCTCACTCTTCGCTTTCGTCGGGCCGTCTCCACGGACCGACTGCACTTCGCTGGCGACTAGAGCGTAGGGGCCACACCCGTTCCCATCCCGAACACGGTCGTTAAGCCCTACAGCGCCGATGGTACTCCGTCCGAGAGGACGCGGGAGAGTAGGCCGTCGCCGGCACCCCTGAGAAACAGCCCTGTTGGCATCGCCAACAGGGCTGTTTCGTTTACCGTGACCCGTGAACGGGGAACCGTTACTGCGTCGAGAGGCGTAAAGGCAAACCGGGCTACGTCCAGTGTGCGCCTGCGGTCATGGTTCACGGTTCACGGTTCACCGTCCACGGATCACGGTTCAGCGTTCACGGTTCTTGCGCTCCCCGAGATCGATGCCCCTCACCCCACGCTCCATCCCCGCCGTCGCCGCCGCTGCCACCGCCGGCGCCCTCCTCGTCCGCCACGAGCTCAAGGCACGCCAGGCCGCCGAACGCATCGCCGCCGCCTCCCTCGAGTCGCTCCTCAAGGCCATCGACGCCAACGACCCCGACACCGGCGCCCACGTCCGCCGCGTCGCCGCCTACGCCCTCGTCCTCGCCGACGCCGCCGCCCTCGCCGACCACCAGAAACGCACCGTCGAGCGCGTCGCCCTCTTCCACGACATCGGCAAGATCCACGAAGCGCTGTTCGACATCATCCACGACGCCCGCGCACTCACCCCCGCCGAACGGCGAGCGATCGCCACCCACCCGCAGCGCGGCGCCGAAGTGCTCGCCCCACTCACCGGCTTCTATCCCGACCTCCCGGAAGGCGTGCTCTCGCACCACGAGCGATGGGACGGCACCGGCTACCCACGCCAGCTCAAGGGCGCACGCATCCCCCTCGCCGCGCGCGTCGTCTCCATTGCCGACACCTTCGACGCCATCACCCACAGCCGCCGCTATCGCGACGGCCGATCGGCCACCGTCGCCGCCGACATGATCCTCGAGGGGCGCGGCACGCAGTTCGACCCCGACCTCGTCGACCTGTTCGTCTTTCCCCCGGTGTTCGCGCGCGTGCTCGCGACGTCGCGCGAGGTCTCCCACTGGCGCGAGCCCATCCACACGCGCCGCACCGGTCACGACGAGGAGCAGGTCCCCGACATCACCTTCCGGTGGCGTCCAGAGCGGACCGCAGCGCACGGGCGGCCTGCATCGGATCGGCCGCGCCGAACAGCGCGCTGATCACGGCCACCCCGGCCGCGCCCGCCGCCATCGCCGCGCCCGCCGTGTGCGGCGCGATCCCGCCGATCGCGACCGCCGGAACCCCGCACTGCTGCGCCAGCACCTGGAATCCCTCGACCCCGATCGCCCCACTTCCGGCACTGGCACCGCCGGCGACGAACACCGGCCCGATCCCGGCGTAGTCCGCGCCCGACACGCGCACGAGATCGTCATCGGCGCCGACCGACACGCCGATGATGAACCCATCCGGCACCACGCGCCGCAGCGCGGCCGGGAGAATCCCGTCGCTTCCGACGTGCACGCCGTCCGCCCCCGTCGCGAGCGCCACGTCCGCCCGATCGACGACGAGCAGCGGCACGCCCGATACCGCGTCGCGCAGAGCCCGCGCCGCCTCCGCGAGCACCCGCGGCGACTCGTCCGGCAGACGGAGCTGCACCATCGTCGCGCCGCCACGCACCGCCGCCGCCGCGCGGCCGGCCAGACCGTCGATCCCATCGCGCAGGGAATCGGTGATGGCCACGAGGCGCAGAACGTCGGCGTCGAGCACGGCCGCCACCGTTACGAGGAGGCGCGCTTCCGGCGCGTGGGAATCCTGCCGCTCGTCTTCTTCTTCGCTGGCGTCGCCGACTTCGTCGTCGCCACGGCGACCTTCGTCGGCCTGGTCGTCACCGGCGCAGCCGCCACTGCCGCCGGCAGCACCGTCGCCGGCACCATGGTGTGCATCGTGTCCCGACGCGCCGCCGCCAACGAGTCCCACTCGTGCCGCGCGCCTTTCACGGCGACACTGTGCTCGGCGAAGCTCGTCGTGAACTCGTGGTGCCCGTCGGGATACGCCACGAAGAACTTGTACGGCACGTTGGCGGGATAGAGCGCGGCGACGATCGCCGGCTTGCCCGGCGACGCGATCGGCCCCGGCGGCAGCCCGGCGTAGCGGTAGGTGTTGTACGGCGAATCCACCTCGAGGTGCTTGTACAACACCCGCGACACGTGCTGCCCCAACGCGTACTGCACCGTGGGATCGGCCTGGAGCCGCATCCCGGTCTTGAGCCGATTGAGATACACCGCGGCGATCACCGGCCGCTCCTCGGGACGACGCGCCTCCTTCTCGACGATCGCCGCGAGCGCCATCACGTCGTTCCGGCTCATCGCCTGCTTCTGCAGCTGCTGATCCCACTCCGGCTGCCACACCTTCTGGAAGCGCGCGACCATCACGCGCACCGCCTGACGCGGCGTCGTGCCCTCCGGGAAGATGTAGGTGTCGGGGAACAGATACCCTTCGAGCGTCGGCGTGGGCACGTCGAGCGCATGCAGCAGCGCCGTGTCGCGCACCGCGGCCTCCACCGAGTCCGCCGGCGCGCCGAGCACGCGCGCCAGCTGCGGCACGATCTGGCTCAGCGACCAGCCCTCGGGCACCGTGATCGCGCGCACGAGCCCCTTTCCTCCACGCAGATCCGCCAGCACGTCGCCCCACGACACGCCGCGCTTGAACACGTAGGTCCCGGCGCGGATCGAGCGGTCGCGATCGGTCAGCGAGCCGTACACCCGGAAGAGCGTCGCATTCTGCACCACGCCCGCCTTCGCCAGCGACTCCGCCGCCACCCGCAGCGAAGCGCCCTGCGGGATCACCACACGCGCCTCGCCCGAGCCGCTGCCGTGACACCCGGCAAGGGTCAGCGCGCCCAGGAGGACGATCCCGACACGCGCCGCGCGCGCGCGGGATGACGGCACGCGCGAACCGCGCGTGCATGACACCAACCGTCTAGCTCGGGTGCGCAGAGTCATCGGTCGAGAGAGGTGCATCGGGATCCACGGTGGGCAGCGCGTGCATGCGCAGCGCCTGCTGCAGGAGCACCGTGGCGGCGAGGGCGTCGACGTCGCCCTTTCGCCCCCGCGTGCTCCCACCCATGTCGCGCACGGCGCGCAGCGCGGCCGCCGTCGTGAACCGCTCGTCCAGCAGCGCCACGGGAAGCGACGTGCGCCGCGCGAGCTCCGCCGCCACCCGGCGGCACTCGGCGGATCGCGCCGTCTCCTCCCCCTCGCCGTCGAGGGGCAATCCCATGACGATCCCGCGCGCTTCCAGTGACACCGTGCGCCGGACCAGCTCCGCCACGGGGGGCCGCTTGCCCGCCCGCCGCTCGATCACCCCCGCCGGGCTGGCGATCGTCCCCGTCGGGTCGCTGAGCGCGAGCCCGATGCGCCGCTCCCCCCAGTCGATCGCCAACCATCGCCCGCGGTCGGCCGGCATGCTGGTGACGCGCGTCACCCCTCGCGCATCTGCACGAAGAACTCCCGGTTGTTCTTCGACCGCGACATCTGCTTGAGCAGGAACTCGATCGCCTCCGCCTCCGGCATGTCGGCGAGGAAGGTGCGCAGGAGCGTGACGCGATTGAGCTCCTCGCCGCTGAACAGGAGCTCCTCTTTCCGCGTTCCGGAGCGGTTGATGTCGATCGCCGGATAGATGCGCCGCTCGGCGATCTCCCGCGCGAGCACCAGCTCCATGTTGCCCGTCCCCTTGAACTCCTCGAAGATCATCTCGTCGGCGCGCGAGCCCGTCTCGACGAGCGCCGTCGCGATGATCGTCAGCGAGCCGCCGTCGGCGACGTTGCGCGCCGCGCCGAAGAACTTCTTCGGCTTCTCCATCGCCTTCGCGTCGAGCCCCCCCGACATGATCTTCCCGCCGCTCGGGATGACCGTGTTGTGCGCGCGCGCGAGGCGGGTGATGGAGTCGAGCAGGATCACGACGTCCCGCCCCGACTCGACGAGCCGCTTCGCCTTCTCGATCACCATGTCGGCGACCTGCACGTGGCGCGTCGCGTCCTCGTCGAAGGTGGAGCTGATGACCTCGCCCTTCACCTCGCGCTGCATGTCCGTCACCTCCTCGGGGCGCTCGTCGATCAGCAGCACGATGAGGGTGACCTCGGGGTGATTCTCGGCGATCGCGTTGGCGATCTTCTGGAGCAGGATCGTCTTGCCGGCGCGCGGCGGGGCGACGATGAGCCCGCGCTGCCCCTTGCCGATCGGCGCGATGAGATCCATCACGCGCATGCTCAGATCGCCGTCGCTCGTCTCCAGGCGCAGCCGGCCGTCGGGATACCGCGGGCGCAGGTTGTCGAAGGCGATGCGCGCCTTCGCCGCCTCCGGCTCGTCGCCGTTCACGCGCTCCACCTTCAGCAGCGCGAGATAGCGCTCCCACTCCTTCGGTGGGCGGACCTGGCCGGCCACGGTGTCGCCGGTCCGCAGGTCGAACCGCTTGATCTGCGAGGGCGACACGTAGATGTCGTCCGGACTGTAGAGATAGTTCCAGTCCTGGCTGCGCAGGAAGCCGTAGCCCTCGGGCAGCACCTCGAGCACCCCTTCGCCCACCAGCGTCTCCGCCTGGTCCAGCAGCCGCTGCTCGATCTTGAAGATCAGGTCCTGTCGTCCAAGCGCGTCGTGGGGAATGACGGCGAGCGTATCGGCCATGTCGTGCAGCTCGGGCATCGACTTCCGCTTGAGCTCAGCGATGTTCACGGAGGAGCGTGCGCGAAGGGAGGGCACGGCGATCGGCGGACACGCAGCGATCGGCGGCGGGCACGGGAGGGCCGGCATGATGGGCGGGGCGCCCGCGGAGGGAGGTCCTGTGCGGCATGAGAAGCTTAGGAGCGACCCGGAACAGGGTCAAGAGCGGCGGCGCGATCAGAAGGAGATGGAGAGATAGCGGCGCGGGTGCTTCTTGATGTCGGCGAACAGGAGCGTCATCTCCCGCTCTGCCTGACCGAGCGCGTCGGTGAGCGCGCTGTCGTGGAGCACGCGCCCGGCGGTGCCGCGCGACTCGTCCAGCGCGGCGCGCACGACGGTGAGCTCGTCGCGGATGTCGCCGACCTCGTGCAGCAACGTGCTGTCGCGGCGGAAACGACCGATCGACGCATTGGGCGACGCCAGCAGCGCACGGACCGAATCGACTCGCGCCAACGTCCGGCCGGCACGAGCCGTCAGCCCGCCGCGCATGATCGGGCCGATGGAGCCGCCCCGTCCGGCGAGCCGTCCCATCACGAGCGACGTCTGGGTGCGCGCCCGCCGCAGCTCCCCCAGGCCGGCGCCGTTCATGAATGCGCCCGCAGTGCCGTCGGAGGTCTGGAGCTCAGCCCGCAGCGCGCGCACGTTCGCCATGATGGCGGGAAACTCACGCGCCGCACCCGCGAACTGCGCGGTCGCACCCTCGACGTCGGCCTGCCGGAGCGTGTGCACGGTGTCGCCCGGCTGGAGTGGCGCCGCGCGCGGCGTGCCGGGTGACATATAGACCACCGCCGGCCCGATGATGCTCCCCCCCGAGCGAATCTGCGCGACCGCGTCGCGATGGATCGCGTGCCGATGCTCCTCCAGCACCGCCATCGAGATCAGGATGCGACTGCTGGTATCGGTGCTGCCCGGTGCGCGGAACTTGATATCGGTGATCTTCCCGATCTTCTGGCCGCTCAGCCACACCTCGGATCCCTTCGTGACGCCGCGCGCCTCCCCGACGATCGCATAGAGCGGGAAGGTGTCGCCGTGCAGCGCGCCGACCCGCATGAAGGTCAGGATCGCGACCGCCGTCACGACGATGACCAGGCAGGCGAGCAGACCACCGCGAACGTCAGACCAGGAGAGCCGACGCGCCATGGGGCGAGTGAGGGGCGGAAAGGGCGGGTGGGGAGGACCAAGCTGCAGGCGAAACGCGAGCTCAGGAGAGAGCAATCCGCGGACCACGCCAGCCCCGCACCCGGAACGAGAGTGCGCCTCGGTCCGGTGGACCGAGGCGCACCTGGCACCATGAGCTCGACGCCCGGGAGGAGTCTCGAGTGCGCGCGGCGGGATTCGAACCCACGACCTCTTGCTCCGGAGGCAAGCGCTCTATCCAGCTGAGCTACGCACGCAGACTTGCTGGGACCGCGGCGGCGCAACCGTCGCATGAACACCACAAGAACCATATAGTTTAACCCGCCTGCTCGTCACTCACAAGCAAGCCGCCCGCTCACCGCGAGCCTCAGCGCACTGCATGCTCCTCCGCCGACTCTATCACGATCGCCTCGCCCAGGCGGCCTACCTCGTGGCCTGCCAGGAAACCAGAGAGGCCATCGTCGTCGATCCGCTCCGGGATCCGACGCCCTACCTCGAGGCCGCACGGCAGGACGGCGTCACCATCACCATGGTGACCGAGACGCACATCCACGCCGACTTCCTCTCCGGCGCCGCCGCGCTCGCCGACGTCGCGGGCGCCACGCTGCTTCTTTCCGGTGAGGGCGCCGGCCCGGCCGGCTACCAGCACGCCGCCTTCCCCCGCGCCCGCTGGCTCCGCAATGGTGAACGACTGCAGCTCGGCAAGGTGCGGCTCGACGTAGTGCACGTGCCCGGACACACGCCGGAGCATCTCGCCTTCCTCGTCACCGACACGGCGGTCGACGCCGGCCCGATGGGATTTCTCTCCGGCGACTTCCTCTTCGTCGGCGACGTCGGACGCCCCGATCTCCTCGAGCGCGCCGCCGGGATGCAGGGCACCATGGCGCAGTCGGCACGCCAGCTTCACGCCTCCCTTCGCGGGCTCGCGCCACTCCCCGACCACCTCCAGATCTGGCCAGGCCATGGCGCCGGATCGGCCTGCGGCAAATCGCTCGGCGCCGTCCCGCAGACTACCCTCGGCTACGAGCGCCGGACCAACTGGGCGCTTCGCGCGACGAGCGAGGAGGCGTTCGTCGACGAGGTGCTCGCTGGGCAACCCGAGCCGCCCGCCTACTTCGCGCGGATGAAGCGGCAGAACGCCGCCGGCTCTCACCCGCTTCCGCCTCCGTCTCCTCACCCGTCCGACCACTCGCTGCGCAGCGCAGTCGAGCGTGGAACACTGGTCGTGGACACGCGCCCCGCCCCCCACTTCGCCGCCCGACATCGGCCAGGCTCGCTGAACGTGCCCCTCGGTGGCTCCTTCCTCGGCCTGGCGGGCTCGGTCCTTCCGTCGGACCGCGATATCGTGCTCGTGACGTCGACCGACCAGCACGCTGCGGCCGAGCAGATGGTTCGGGACCTTCGCCTCATCGGCATCGATCGCGTGTGCGGCGTGCTCGCGTTCGACCAGCTCATGCCGGCCGATGCACGCGCCGCGACCCTCCGATCCATTCCGGCGACGGAGCTCGCACGGGCGTCCAGCAACGGCACGACCGTGGTCGACGTCCGCAACCGGAGCGAGTGGGCGCACGGCCACGTGCCCGGCGCGCGACTCGTCCCCCTTCCCGAGCTCGCGGCGCGCATCGACGAGCTGCGTGGGCTCGGCCCCATCGCCGTCCACTGCCAGGGCGGCTCGCGCAGCGCCGTCGCCGCGAGTATGCTCCTCGCCGCCGGCATCTCCGACGTGACCAACGTCGACGGCGGCTACGGGGCGTGGGTGAACGCCGGCAACGTGCCGGCAACCGATGACTGACGTCGTCGCGGTGCGCCGACTGCTGTTGCTGGGCGCCGGTCATGCGCACCTCCACGTGCTGCGCGAGCTCGTGCGACGTCCCATCGCGGGGGTCGAGACGGTGCTCATCGTGCCGGGCGAGCAGTACTCCGCCGCGATGGTGCCGGGCTTCCTCCAGGGCCGCTACGACGCCGACGATCTGCGCTTCGACCTCGCCGGCATGGCGGGACGCGCCGGCGCTCGCCTCGTTCACAGCGCCGTCGAGCGCGTGGACGCCGCGCGGCGCGTCGTCGTGCTCCCACAGGGCGACCAGCTGCCCTTCGACGTCTGTTCGATCGATGGCGTCTGCGAGGCTCGCGGGGCGGACACGCCCGGGGTCGCCGAGCATGCCGTCTCGCTCTACCCGACGTCAGGGGCGCTCGAGCTGCGCGCGCGGCTCGACGCGCTCGTCGCCGACGCACGCCCCGTCGCGGTCGTGGTCGTCGGGGGCGGCGCGACCGGCTTCCAGGTCGCCCTCGCGCTGCGCGAACGGCTGCAGTCCTCCGCAGGAAGTCACGTCGCGCTCGTCGAACAGGCGGCGGAGCTGCTCGGTGGCTTCGAGCCGTCGATGCGCCGGCTCGCGGCGGACGTCCTGCGCGCGCGGGGTGTTTCTGTCGCGCTGGGTGGCCGGGTGGTCTCGGTGAGCGCGGGCGCGGTGACCCTTCACAACGGAGCGACGCTTCCCGCCGATCTCGTGGTGTGGGTCACGGGCGCCGTGGCGCCGGCGCTCGTCGCCAGGAGCGGGCTCCCGCAGGACGGGCACGGCCACCTGCTCGTCGACCGCTCGCTGCGCGCCGCCGACGGCGCTCCCCTGTGGGGCGCGGGCTGCTGCATCGCGGTGCAGGGGATCGCCGAGTCGGTGCGCGACGGCTATGCCGTCCGCGAGCCGCCGACCCTCGACCGCAGCCTTCGCGCTGCGCTGGGCCAGGGCCGACCGGGGCGGTATCGCCCTCAACGCGCCTCGCTCGTGCTGCTTGACACCGGGGGTGGCTGGGCGCTCATGCGCTGGAAGGGGATGCAGCGTCACTCCCGCTGGGCCGCGCGCCTCAAGGACATGATCGACCGTCGCTTCGTGCGGCGATACCGCGAGAGTGACGAAAAGGGACGCTCGGCCAGTTGATGGAGATAGCATGGTAGACCTCAGCGATCGCGCCATCATCCAGCAGGTGCTGTCCGGAGACGTCGAGGCGTACGCCCGGCTCGTCGACCGGCATTACTCCCGCTGTGTGCGCGTCGCCGGGCGCATCCTCGGCAACCGGGAGGATGCGGAGGAGGCGATCCAGGATGCCTTCCTGCGCGCATTTCGCGCCCTGGAGAGCTACGAGGACCGCGAACGCTTCTCGGCCTGGCTGACACGGATCCTCGTCAACCAGTGCCGCACGATGCTGGCGCGCACGCGCCGCCGCGAGTCGGTCTTCCCCGACGTCGATCCGGGGGCGCTCGACCACCTCGCGGTCGACGGAGGTGCCGATGGGCCGTGGCCCGAGCTCGACCACGCGCTCGCGACGCTGCCGCACGACCAGCGCGAAGCGTTGGTGCTGAAGTACGCCGACGACCTCACCTACGAGGAGATGGCCCGGATCACCGGGGCCGGCGAGTCGGCGCTCAAGATGCGCATCCGGCGCGCGTTCGGACGGCTGCGGAAACTGCTCGAGGAGGTGCCGAGTGTCTGACGTCGAGTTCGAGCGGCGCGTGTCGGCGGCGCTGCGCCGCGACCTGCCCGCCGACGCGCGCGCGAAGGCGCGCATCATGGAGCGTGTGCGCGCGTCGGCGCGCGACCTGCCGCGCCGGCCGGCGTCCCCATTCGGCCGCGGCGCCCGCCACTCGATCGTCGGCCTGGCGCTGGCCGCCGGCGTCGGGTCGGTCACCACGCTCTCGACACTCCTGCCACCCGCGGGCGCCGGCGGCGCGACGCCGACCGGCGTCATCGGTGACACCGTCGTCGGGACGCTGCGCGACACCCTGCGCCTCGTCCGGCTGATGTTCGACGATCCCGTCACCCGCCAGCTGATCGAGACCCGCTCCGCCTTCGTCGTCGACGCCACGCGCTGGGTCCCCGATCCGGGCGCCGAGCGCGTGCGGGCGGACGACGGCCGCCTCCATTCACTCCTCCGCGTCGCGCGCACGACCAACTGACCGCGCCCGCTCGCCCTCTCACCGCCCTCCAATGCGGAAGCACGTCCTGGCGTCGCCGCGCCGTGCGCGCGCGCTGCGCGTCATCACGCTCGGCCTGCTCCTGCTCGGCTACCTCGACCTCGTGCGTGGTGGGCTGACCGCCGCGCCACTCCTGCTCGTGTCGAGCTACCTGCTGTTCGTGCCGCTCGCCATCCTCTTCGACTGACGCGATGACCGCCCCCACCGCTGCTGCACCCGCCCGCGACCTGCGTCCCTCCTATGGCGCGGCCGCCGTCGTCGGGCTGGTGGTCCTCGGCCTGTACGCGCTGACGCTCGCGCCGACGACCGCGATGTGGGACGCCAGCGAGTACATCACCGCCGCCTACACGCTGGGCATCCCCCACCCGCCGGGCAATCCGCTGTTCGTGCTGCTCGGCCGCGTCGCGACGCTGCTCGTGCCGATCGGCAGCATCGCTGTCCGGGTGAACCTGCTTGCGGCGGCGAGCAGCGCGATGGCGGCGGCGATCTGGTTTCTCGTCGCCGAGCGGGTGCTGGCGCAGTGGTTCGAGCTCAGATGGCCGCGGATCACCGGCGCGGCGCTCGCGGCCCTGCTGAGCGCGACCGCGTTCACCGTCTGGAACCAGAGCGTCGTCAACGAGAAGGTCTACACCGTCTCGCTGGCCTTCTTCGCCGTGGTGTCGTGGTTGACCGTGCTCTGGTGCGACGATCCCGACGGGCGGCGCGCCGACCGGTTGCTCGTGCTCATCGCCTACCTGATCGGCCTCGGCTACGCCAACCATCCGGCGGGATTTCTCGTCGCTCCGGCGGTGGGCGTCGCCGTGCTCGCGCGGCGTCCGCGCACGCTGCTCCGGTGGAAGCTCATCGTCGCGGCGCTCGTCGCGCTCGTGCTCGGCCTCACCCCGTTCGCCGTCGAGCCCATTCGCGCCGCGCATCACCCCGCGTTGAACGAGGGCGAGCCCACCGGCTGCACGACGTCGATCGGCGTTTCGTGCACCTTCTCGAAGACCACGGTCGATCGGCTGACGGACAACATCAACCGCGTCCAGTACGGCAAGCCCGACCTGAGCGTGCGCCAGGCCCCGTTCTCGGCGCAGCTCGGAATGTGGTGGCTCTACTTCAAGTGGCAGTGGCTGCGGGACGTGCACGGCGATCAGCAGGGGCTCCAGGCTGCGCTCGCCCTGGCCTTTCTGGCCCTCGGCATCGCCGGCGGCGTCGCGCACTGGCGGCACGACCGCGCCTCGTTCTGGTTCTTCGGGCCGCTGATCTTCACGGTCACCTTCGTGCTCGTGTACTACATGAACTTCAAGTACGGAGCGTCGCAGGACCCCGATCTCGCGGGCGTGGAGCGCGAGGTGCGCGACCGCGACTACTTCTACCTCTGGAGCTATTCGGCGTGGAGTGTGTGGGCGGCGCTCGGGCTGGCCGCGCTCTGGCGCACGCTCGCCGACCGGGTGAGCGCCGGCGACGCGCGGCGCTGGGCCACGAGCGCGCCCGTCCTCCTGCTCGGCGTCATGCCGCTCATCGGGAACTGGCGCCAGGCGTCGCGCGCCGGCGAGACGGTGACGCGCGAGTGGGCGCACGACATGCTCAACTCGATCGAGCCTTACGGCATCCTCATCACGCTCGGCGACAACGACACCTTTCCGCTCTGGTACGCGCAGGAGGTGGAAGGGGTGCGGCGCGACGTCACCGTCGCCGTCACCTCGCTCCTCAACACCGACTGGTACATCCGGGGGCTCGTGCGCCGGCCCATCGCCCCGTACGACGCGGCGCATGGGCCCGCGCCGTACCGCGACGGCAGGTGGACGCTGCCGACGCGCCCCATTCTCGGCATGACCACCGAGCAGCTCGACGCGATCCCGCAGTACGTCGACGTGCGCGAGCCGCAGCTCTTCCAGCACGGCGGGATCCGGGCCGTCGTCGACCCGCGCCGCCTCGAGTTCGGGGTGCCGCTCCGCTCGGACCTCATCGTGCTCCAGCTGCTCAAGGAGAACCTGGGCATCCGGCCGCTGTACATCTCGCGAACGACGGGGGGCTATCTCCAGGCGCTCGGGCTGGAGTCGTATGCGCTCACGCAGGGGCTCGCGGCCAAGATCGTCGGCGAGCCCGTCGCGTCGTCGCCCGACACCGTCGACATCCCCGGCATCGGGCACCTCGACCTCCCGCGCTCGCTCGCGCTGTGGCGGAGCTACGGCGCACCGAACGCGATTCGATCGCGCGGCGACTGGGTCGACCGGCCGTCGGTCAGCATCCCCACGACCTACGTCAGCACCGCGCTGCTGATCGGCGAAGCGCTCGATCGCACCGGACGTCGGGCCGACGCCGACAAGATCCGTCGCCAAGGGGTGGAGATCGCCGAGGCGACCCGAACGCTCGATCTGTTCATGGCGCGCCCATCGGCGGATCGGCCGCCCCCCGCCGTGCCGGGTGACGCGCCGCGAGGCACTGCCATCCCGGCGAAACCCTGACGATCTCCCTTGGGCGAGGATCGCCGCATAGTTTCGCTGGCATGCGATCCCTGCCGTCCTGCACTCTCCTGCTGCTGGCGCTTGCCGCGGCGCAGGCGCCCGCTCAGACGCCGGTCGCCAAGCCTCGTCCGTCGATCCTCGTGATCGGCACCGGCGGCACGATCGGCTCCGCCGGTGGCTACTGGACGGGTAACCCCACGCGAGTGCCGATCGAGCAGCTCGTGCGGGTGCCCGGCATCGACAGCGTGGCGTCGGTGGCGAGCGAGCAGCTCTGGAACGTGGCGTCGAGCGCCATCGGCCCGACGCGGTGGCTGGAGCTCTCGCGTCACGTCGCCGAGCTGCTGCGAGCGCGCCCCGAGCTCGCGGGGATCGTCGTCACGCACGGCACCGACACGATGGAGGAGACGGCCTACTTCCTCGATCTCACTCTTCCGGGCGACCGCCCGGTCATCGTCACCGGCGCGATGCGGCCGTCGGACATGGCCGGCGCCGACGGGCCGGCGAACCTCACCAACGCCGCTCGCGCCGCCGTCGATCCGCGGACGCGTGGACGTGGCGCGATGGTGCTCATGGACGACCGGCTCTTCGCCGCGCGCGACGTGACGAAGACCAACAGCACGCGCGTCGAGACCTTCCAGGCACCCGAGCGCGCACCGATCGCGATCATCGACGCCGATGGACTGTTCTATCGCCAGCCGTCGCCTGGCCGGTCCACGCCGCTGTTCGACATCGCCGGCGTCCGCGAGCTGCCGCGCGTCGACGTCGTGTACGGCTACGCGGGTGCGGACAGCGTCGTCATCGACGCGCTCGTCAGCGCCGGCGCGAAGGGGCTCGTCATGGCCGGCGTGGGGCGTGGTGGGTTGACGCCGGCGCAGAGCGCAGCGCTGCGTCGTGCGCGCGCCGCCGGCGTGGTCGTCGTCGTGGGCACGCGCACCGGTTCCGGCCGCGTGCCGGTGATCCGCGACGACGGGATGGTCGGGGCAGGCGACCTGAACCCGCAGAAGGCGCGCGTCCTGCTTATGCTGGGGTTGTCCCGCACGAGCGATCCGCGGGAGATCGCGCGCATCTTCCAGACCCAGCAGTAACCGACACCAACTCGTGACACTCGTTCAGACCGCCACTCTGCGGAGCCTTCCGCCGTACGTCTTCGCCGAGCTCGATCGCCTCAAGGCCGATGCGCGGGCGCGCGGGGCGACGCTGGTCGACCTCGGCATCGGCAGCCCCGATCTCCCCATGGCGCCGGCCGTGATCGACGCGCTCGCCGCTGCGGCCGCCGAGCCGGGCATCCAGGGCTACCCGCCCTTTCTCGGCGCGCCGCGCTTCTTCGACGCGATCGGACGCTTCATGGCGCGCCGCTTCGGCGTGACGGTGGATGCGCCGAACGAAGCGCTCGCGCTGAGCGGCGCCAAGGAGGGGATCGCCGGCATCATCGCCGCCCTGTGCGGGCCGGGCGACGTCGTGCTCGTGCCGGAGATCTACTATCCCGTGTATGCGCGCGCGGCGTGGCTCGTCGGTGCCGAGGTGCGATGGATGCCCATGCGCGCCGACACGGGCTTCGTGCTCGATCTCGACGCGATTCCCGCCGCGGAGGCGCGGCGCGCGAAGCTGATGATCGTGAACTACCCGAACAATCCCACCGGCGCGCGCGTCGACCGGGCCTTCTACGACCGCGCGGTCGCGTTCGCGACGCGACACGATCTGCTGCTCGTGAGCGACGCCGCCTACAGCGAGCTGACCTTCGACGGCAGCCCGGCGCCGAGTGCCCTGCAGAGTGATCCGGCGCGCGAGGTGACGCTCGAGTTCCACTCGTGCTCCAAGACCTTCAGCATGGCGGGACTGCGCATCGGCTTCGTGGTCGGCAATGCGAGGGCGATCGACGCGCTCGCGGCCTATCGCAGCAACATCGGGTACGGGACGGCGACGGCGGTGCAGCATGCGGCGGCGTATGCGCTGGACCACCACGAGGAGCTCGTCCCACCGAAGGCCGCCGCCTATCGGTCGCGCCGCGATGCGATGGCGAACGCGTTTCGCGCCGCGGGGTGGGACGTCGCCGTGCCCGAGGCCACGATGTACCTCTGGCTCCCCGTCCCGGAGGGCGTCGACGACTGGGACTGGGTGAAGGCGCTGATCGATCGCGACGGCGTGGTGGTCACGCCGGGCGTCGCCTTCGGCGACGGCGGACGCGGGTTCTTCCGGATCTCGTTGGTGCGGGACGAGGCGACGCTCGCCGCGGCGGCGGCCAGGATCGCCGCGCGGCGCCGGGTGCTGATGCGGGCAGCCTGACGCGTCCACCGTCGGCTGTGCCGGGACCCGAGAGAGAATGGTGACGGAGGCGGAGGCGGGATGACGGGCACCTGACGTCGCCGCCCTACCATGCGCCCGTCGAGCCATCCACCTCTCTCGCTCCCGCGCATGATCTTCGCCATCACCCAGCACCGCGCAGCGCGCCACGCGCGGCGTTCGGCTTCGGTGCTCATCGCCGCCGCGCTCACGCTGATCGCGGCCGGCTGCCAGGACGCTGCCACCTCGCCTCGGCAGGTGCAGCTCGCCGCGGAGCCAACGCCCCGCCGCAGCATCGACTCACCGGAGACGGGCACCGCGGACTTTTCCGTGAGCGAGCAAGCCCCGCTCGCCGGCGGCCAGCAGGACATCGGGCGCTACGAGACCCCGACCGTCGTCGCCATGACGGTGCATCAGCAGTTCGCCATCACCGTTCCCATGGGGACGTCGGGCCCCGGGATGCTCGGGCTCGCCGGCCGGGTCTCCGGCTTCGGCTGCACGCATCAGGGAGAAGCGTACCTCGTCAACTTTCCCGACGGCGACGATTACGGGTATCCCTTCCGCGGATGTCAGCTCGCCGGCACGCCATCGATGACTTCCTTCTCGGACACGATCGTCGTCAGCGGCTTCGTGCGCTACGGCTACGGCTTCGACGCCGCCTGTCCCTACCCGAACGCGGCCTGCGGATCTTACAGCGGCGGCTCCGGCGTCTCGCTGCGCCGCTTGTCGGCCACCCTCGGCCTCGCCGGCGACAACGTCAAGAGCCACGTGTTGCGCGCGCTGCCGAGACGCGAGTACGCGATCGCCGCCGCGCCCGACCCGGCGGTGCTGGGTCGCCATCAGACGCCGGTGCAGGTCGTCGACGGGGGCTGGACCTTCGCCCCCGACTCCGGCCCGCTGCAGCGCGACGTTTGCGACAACGGCGGTGCGCGCGTCTGCATCAAGACGTTCAACCGCTCCGGCTACCTCTCGCTGACGGCGATCGTCAATGGAGTGCTGATGACGTCGGCGCCGCTGCGGGTGCAGATGCCTGCCGTCCAGCTCTCCCTCTCCGCCGCCGTCGGCGACACCGTGCTGGCCACGACCACGGTGCTCGGCCTCGATCCATCGGCGCTGTCGTACTACTACGTCAGCCCGGCGCCGCTGGCCGCGGAGCCGGGCCCCCCGCGCGCCGACGGGCTCCCGCCCTGTCTCGGGACGAGGCCCGTGCCGACCCGCTGTTACATCGTCTTCGCCCAGCCCGGCCGTGCCCTCGTGGAGGTCGGCGCCTTTCTCGATGACCATGGGCTCGCGACCTTCTCGCAGCGGTACGTGGTCGTGAAGGGAGGGGCTCGCCGAGTGAAGCTCGGCGCGAGTCGCCGGTCCATCGAGCCGACCGCGCGGTACTGGCGATTCGATGTCGAGACGAAGCAGTACGCGCCTCACCCCACTCGGCTCCCCGACACCAGTCGGACGACCGTCACCGTCGCGGTGACCGATGCGGCCGGTGCTCCCGTCCCGAATGTCGACGTGCGGCTGGCGCTTCACGCGCGCGACGGATCGGCCGGCCACGAGCATCTCGGCGACAAGCCCACCGGCATCTACCAGACGCTGTCGCACGAGCCGCTCCTCGCGGGAACGGTCAACACCGGGCCATCCGGCGTCGCGAAGCTGTACTTCGTCGCCCCGGAGGCGAGCGGCCCGGTGCAGCTCGAGGGCGCCAGCGCCGGCGCGGCGATGGACACGATGACGGTGCAGGTGGGGATCGCCGGTCTCGAGCTGATGCCACCCGGGGCATCGTACGTCTTCACCGGCGCCGTAAGTGGTCGTCACACCGACAATCACTATGGCACGCCGGCCGCGCTGGCCGCCTTCCGCCAGTTCGCCGACTCGCTTCATCAGTGGATCGGCGAGCCGTTGGGCATCAATGACATCAGCCTGGAGCAGGGTGGGCTGTTCGACGTCGGCGAGCAGCCGTGGGTGCTCCCGCACGGTTACCACCGGCGCGGCACCCATGCGGACATCCGTACGAAGTACGAGAGCCGTCGCGTGTTCTCGAAGAAGCTGCAGGAGCGCATGCGCGCGCTCTGGAAGTTCACGCTCCGCTTCGGGGAGCCGGTCAACGAGGCCGATCATCTCCACCTCAACTTCTATCGCCAGTGATGCTTCCCACCTATCGGATTCGCGCCGTCGTCTTCTGTCTCGCCCTCCTTCCCGCTGCGCTGCCGGCCCAGACGGCCACGCCGGAGCGCAACCTTCACGGACAGCTTCCGCTGGGCGTGCGAGTGCACGTGCGCGGCGTGGCGCAGCGTGGAGACACCGTCACGCTCGCCTACGCCGTCGAGAACGTCCGCAGCGGCGGAGAGGACTTCACGGCGCTGCTGGTCGACATCCCGGCCGCCGTGGTTCACATGCCGAAGCCGGCCCGGTTCGACTGGGTGATGCAGCCGCGGTACAAAGGCACGATCGCCGCATGGGTGCTCGTCGAGGACGACATGCTGCATGCGGGGCAGACGTCGCCCGACCTGACGATCCTCGCGCGCGGCGTCCCCGGCCTGGTGCGGTATTGGGCGGTGCCGGACCTCGTCGCCAATCCCGCGCGATTCGTCGATGAAGACGGCACGGGCGATCCGTATCTCGTGTTCGCCGATACCGGCACCACCGTGGGAGTCGTGCCCGTGCCGGCTGGCGCCACTCCTGCCTCGCTCGTGGCGCGTCTCCTGGCGCTCACCCAGCGGGCCTGCGACCCGCTCGGCTGGATCTCCAAGGCGGGGATCTGTCAGAGCCTCGAGGTCAAGCTGACGCACGCCCAATCTGCTCTCGTGGCCGGCGACGTCGAGTCGGCACGGGGCGAGCTTCGCGCCTTCGGCAACGAGCTCGATGCGCAGCATGGAGCGCAGCCGGGCAAGGCGGTGAACGACGACGCGTACGCGCTGCTCGGCCTGAATGCGGCATTCCTGCTTGCGCAGCTGTAGCGCGGGGCGGGACGCGGGGAAAGACAGAGCCCGGTCGGCACGCGTGAGGTGCCGACCGGGCTCTGAAGATCCATCGTATGGTCGGGGCGACTGGATTTGAACCAGCGACCTCCTGCTCCCGAAGCAGGCGCGCTACCGGGCTACGCTACGCCCCGCCGAACCACCCGCCACTACCCTTGCATCGCCGATGCGCCCGGAGGAACTCGAATCCCCAACCTTCTGATCCGTAGTCAGATGCTCTATCCAATTGAGCTACGGGCGCCCTCGAATCCGACGATGCACCGGCCGGTCGAGCTGGCCGAATGCAGACGCGGATAATAGACAAATGGCCAGACCCAGTCAACCCGCGACGAGGCACCACGCCCCTGCGACAGCGGGAAAAACAACGCCCTCGGCCGCGCGGCCGAGGGCGAAAGAATGGGCGGTACAAGACTCGAACTTGTGACCTCCACGATGTCAACGTGGCGCTCTAACCAACTGAGCTAACCGCCCGACTCGGCGGGTGGAATCCACGCCACACCGCACGTCCTTCACCGGCATCCAGAGCGGGAAACGGGACTCGAACCCGCGACCCCAACCTTGGCAAGGTTGTGCTCTACCAACTGAGCTATTCCCGCACATGCACCCGCGAACCACCGGCCCAGTGGAGGTGAGGGGAATCGAACCCCTGACCTCTTGAATGCCATTCAAGCGCTCTCCCAACTGAGCTACACCCCCGGGCCCGCCGAAACGCTCCAGTCCACCGAACCACGCGTGCTGTCGATCACCATCAGCTCGCTACAGTCGGCTCGCTGCCACCAGCAAACCACGGTGTGATGGCCATGCTGTCGGCCGACGATTCCGCGGCCACATACAAACGAACGTTCCCGGCAGGAACCACCAAACATAGCGGCGGGTATATGTGATGTCAAGAAAACAGGGCTAGCGGAATCGCAGTAGGCCGGTAATTTGCACGGCCATCGGGACCGCGGTCCCGAGCACTGCATTTCGGTCTCGTTTCCGCGCCGTACGACAGAAATGGCGCGCGCGGCCGACACTATTCACTGTAGCCACGCGATGCCACGCCCGATCCGTCAGTGCGACGGACCCGGACGAGAACGATTCGGCCCTCGCAGCTCCTAGATGCCTACACTCACGCGTAGGACTTGTTCGAGGCACTCATGACCGAAGTCAAGAAGCCGGTACGTCGTCGCCGCGCCGCGCCCGCGGGCATCGCACCCAACGAGCCCGAGCGCGACATCCTCGACCAGTACCTGTACGAGGTCTCCACCTATCCCCTCCTCAAGGGAACGGAGGAGATCGAGCTCGCCAAGAAGATCCGCGCCGGCGACCAGGATGCGCTGCAGGAGCTCGTCAAGCGCAACCTGCGCTTCGTCATCTCGGTCGCCAAGAAATACCAGAACCGCGGCCTGCCGCTCATCGATCTCATCGGCGAGGGCAACGTCGGCTTGCTCACCGCCGCCCGCAAGTTCGATCCCGATCAGGGCGTGAAGTTCATCTCCTACGCCGTGTGGTGGATCCGCCAGGCGATCCTCTCCGCGCTCGCGCGCCAGGGTCGCACCGTGCGCGTCCCTCTCAACCGCACCGCCGACCTGTCGCGCATCATCAAGGCGAGCGAGATCCTGCGCCAGAAGCTGAACCGCGAGCCGAGCCCCGAAGAGCTGAGCCAGCTCACCGGGCTTTCGGTGGACGTCGTGCAGTCGCTCGCCGCCCTCAACACGAGCGACGTCCGACTCGACGCGCCGATGGATCCCGAAGGCGATCGCTCGTTGATCGAGCGCTTCGTCGCCGACGAGATGCCCGATACCGAGGAGGAGGCGATGAACCGCTTCCTCACCGACGAGATCGAGCAGGCGCTCTCCACCCTGCCGCCGCGCGACGCGAAGGTGCTGCGCCTCTACTTCGGGCTCGAGGGTGGCCGCGAGCACACCCTCGAGGAGATCGGCTCGATGCTCGGCGTCACCCGCGAGCGCGTCCGCCAGCTGCGCGACCGCGCACTCAAGCGCCTGCGCGAAGGCGACGTCGGCCGCGCCCTGGGGAGCTTCGCAGCGTAACACCGTGAACGGTGAACGGTGAACCGTAGGTGCGGGATCGACAGCGGGGCGGCCTCAAAGGCCGCCCCGCTGTCTTTTGCGGAGCACAGGCGTGGCACTTCGCAAGACTGGCAGAGCCGGTCTCCCGGTATCACGTTTCTGCTTTCGGCGGCGCGAGGTCGTCACGGTTCACGGTTCACCGTTCACCGTTCACGGTCAGTTGATCCAGCTCAAGAACGTCCACAAGGCCTTCGGCCCCAAGCGCGTGCTCGACGGCTTCACCCTCGACGTCCCCGACGGCGAGACGATGGTCATCATCGGCTACTCGGGCACCGGGAAGTCGGTGGCCATCAAGCACATCGTCGGCCTCCTCGAGCCCGACCTCGGCGAGGTGTGGGTCGACGGCCTCAACGTGCCCGAGCTCTCCCGGCGCGAGCTGTACGCCCTCCGCTCCCGCATCGGCTACGTCTTCCAGTTCGCCGCATTGTTCGACTCGTACACCATCGGCGAGAACGTGGCGATGGGGCTGCGCAAGCAGGGTGAGCTCACCGACGCCGAGATCGATCAGCGCATCGAGGAGGCGCTCGATCTCGTCGACCTTCCCGGCGTCCGCGAACGGTTTCCCGCGGAGCTCTCGGGCGGCATGCGCAAGCGCGTCGGCATCGCGCGCGCCATCGCGCTCCGCCCGAAGTACATCCTCTACGACGAGCCCACCACCGGCCTCGACCCCGTGACGAGCGCGGTCATCGACCAGCTCATGGTGCGGATGCGCGAGAAGCTGCACGTCACCGGGGTCGTCATCACCCACGACATGCGCAGCGCGTTCACCGTCGGCACGCGCATCGCCATGCTCTATCACGGCCGCGTACGGTGGGAGGGCACGATCGACGAGATCAAGGTCACGACCGATCCCGTCGTGCGGCAGTTCGTCGAGGGGAAGCCGACGGTCGAGGGCGACGTCGTGCACGGCGACACGAGCGCCCTCGTCGTCTGATCGACCGCCTCAGATGACGCGCGCCCGCGCTCAGCGCGAGACTTCCGCCGGCGGCGTGGTGTACCGCCTCGACGCGGGTGCGCCGCTCTTTCTGCTCATCCGCGACAGCTACGCGAACTGGGGGTTTCCCAAGGGCCACCTCGAGTCGGGTGAACGCGCCGAGGACGCCGCGCTCCGCGAGGTCCGCGAGGAGACGGGGCTGCAGCAGCTCGCGCTGCGCGGCACGATCGACACGATCGACTGGTACTTCCGCTTCCGCGGCCGGCTGATCCACAAGGTCTGCCACTTCTTCCTCATGGAGACCACCGAAGCGGAGACCGCGCCTCAGCGCGCCGAAGGGATCACGGCCTGCCGCTGGGTCGCCTACGGTGAGGCGACCGAATCCATCTCGTACGGAAACGCGCGGGAGGTGCTGCGGCGCGCCTACGAGATCATCAGCGGCACCGCGGAACCAGGACCGCCGCCCCCTCCGCCGCCGCCGGACGAGCAGCTCGACCTGGACATCGACGAACGCGCCGCCACGCCGGCCGACGAATGAGCACCCTCATGGCTTCCGGCGAATGAGTGCCTCCGTGCCTCTCCGCGCGTCGATCGCCTTCGCGGCATCGACCGCGTCGCGTGCCGCGGCACCGCCGCCGCTCGTCGTCGCCCACACCACGCGCGACCGCGCCCGGACGCTGCTGCGCACCGCCTTTCCTCGCCGGCGCGCGCGCCTGATGCTCACCCGCACGGCCGACGAGCTCGATGCCGCCTTCCGCGCCAACCTGGTCGACGCGGCGATCGTCGACGTGGCGTCGGCGAGCGACGACACCTGGCGCGCGGCGGCGCTCGCGCGGGAGTTTCCGAGCGTTCCCTTCTTCGGCCTCTCCCCGCTGCGGGCGGCCGAGGCACCGGCGCTCGCGCAGTGCGCCGCGCTGGAGTTCGCCGACGTGGTCGTGGAGTCGGTCGACGACGCCATGTGCCGCGACCTCGTGCTCCGTCACGCCTTCTCCACCCGATTCGCCCTCGCCCTCGACGAGCCGCCGACAGCGCTCGAGCTGGATACGCCGCTGCAACAGGGCGCGTGGCGGTGCATCGTCGCCTGGTCGGGCAGGCCCGTGCGCACCCAGGTGCTCGCCGACGCGCTCGGCGTCACCCGCGAGCATCTGAGCCGCACCTTCGCCGCCGAGGGGGCGCCGAACCTCAAGCGCGTGATCGACCTCGTGCGGTTGATCGCGGCAGCCGAGCTGGCGAAGAATCCCGGCTACGACGTTCGCGACGTGGCGGCCGTGCTCGATTTCGCCAGCTCCTCCCATCTCTCGAGCACGGCGCAGCGCGTCGTCGGCACTCGACCGGCCTCGCTGGCCCGCCTGCGGGCGGTGGACCTCGTGGACCGGTTCACGAAAGGGCACGGGCGGAGCCGAGGGTAGCCGCCGGCCCGTCGGCCATCTGGCGATCGAGGTAGACGAGGTACCCGGTGAGGAGCTTGCCCACCTGGCTCGAGCGGCTGGTCAGGTCGGCGAATGCGCCGGCGGGGAGCAGGTCGGCGTGCTTGGCGACGGCGAGCTCGGACTCGAGGCGGGCCAGCGCCCGTTTGGCGGCGAGATACGAGTCCCGCTGGTCGGCCGGGCTCGACCGGGCATAGCCCTCGGCGATGTGGGTCGTGATCGAGACCGCGGTGGCCATCACGGTATCGGACACGCTCTTGGTCTCGCGGCGCATCCCCTGGCGGATGGCGCGGACGACGTCGCCGGCGAGGGCGACCGCTTCCTGCCAGACCTTGAGCTCGCGGACCCCGGTGGACATGGGCGGATGGTATGGGGATCGCGGGGGAGGGCCGGCATCATTCGGCCGCGCCCCTTCCATTTTCGGCAATCCGGAGTTGTGTTCCTGGGCTGAACGGCGCCTGACCGCCCAGTTGCTTCCGTCCCGGGCTTGTGATAAATTTCACAAGCTACCCCTGGACCGCGTCCCCGCCCTCTCCAGACACCTTCCCGTATGGCATCCGATACCACGCTCCGCCCCGGCGAGATCAAGGACATTCTCCTCAAGGAGATCGAAGCCGCCGACCTCCATGAGCTCGACGTCGAGGAGGTCGGTTCGGTCCTCGAGGTGAAGGACGGAATCGCGCGGATCTACGGCCTCGGGAAGGCCATGGCCGGCGAGATGCTCGAGGTCCATTCCAGCGAGACCGGGGCGACCGTCACCGCCCTCGCCCTCAACCTGGAAGAGGACAACATCGGCGCCGTCGTCCTCGGCGACTACCTCCAGCTCAAGGAGGGCGACGAGGTGCGCCGCACCGGGCGCGTGCTCGAGGTGCCCGTCGGACCGGCGCTCATCGGGCGCGTCGTCGACGCCCTCGGCCGCCCGATCGACGGCAACGGCGACGTCGCCGCCACGACGACGCGCAAGGTCGAGAGCGAGGCCCCGGGCATCATCGTGCGCCAGCCGGTGAAGGAGCCCCTCCAGACCGGCATCAAGTCGATCGACGCGATGATCCCGATCGGCCGCGGTCAGCGCGAGCTGATCATCGGCGACCGCGGCACCGGCAAGACCGCCATCGCCGTCGACACGATCATCAATCAGAAGGGCCAGGGCGTCGTCTGCGTGTACGTCGCCATCGGCCAGAAGGCGTCCACGGTGGCGTCGGTCGTCGCGCGGCTCAAGGAAGCCGGCGCGATGGAGTACACGATCGTCGTCGTCGCGTCGGCCTCCGACCCGGCGCCGATGCAGTACATCGCCCCCTACTCGGGCTGCGCGATGGCCGAGTACTTCATGTACAACGAGGGCCGCCCGACCCTGTGCGTGTACGACGACCTCTCGAAGCAGGCGGCCGCGTACCGCCAGCTCTCGCTCGTGCTGCGTCGTCCCCCGGGTCGCGAGGCCTTCCCCGGCGACGTCTTCTATCTCCACTCGCGCCTCCTCGAGCGCGCGGCCAAGCTGTCCGAGGATCCGAAGGTCGTCGACGGCGTCAACATCCTGAAGCCGGGCGGCTCGCTCACCGCGCTGCCGATCATCGAGACCCAGGCGGGTGACGTGTCGGCCTACATCCCGACGAACGTCATCTCGATCACCGACGGCCAGATCTTCCTCGAGGCCGACCTGTTCTACGCCGGTGTCCGTCCCGCGGTCAACGTCGGCATCTCGGTGAGCCGCGTCGGCGGCTCGGCGCAGATCAAGGCGATGAAGTCGGTGGCGGGCCGCCTGCGTCTGGACCTCGCGCAGTACCGCGAGCTCGAGGCGTTCGCGTCGTTCGCCTCGGACCTCGACGCCGCCACCAAGCGCCAGCTCGAGCGTGGGGCGCGCACGGTGGAGATCCTCAAGCAGGGCCAGTACGAGCCGATGCCGGTCGAGCAGCAGGTCATGATCCTCTTCGCGACGACCAACGGCTTCATCGACGACGTCGCCGTGCCGCAGCTGCGCGAGTGGGAGCGCGGCTTCCACGAGTTCATGGCCGCGCAGTTCCCGCAGGTGGGGGAGCGCATCCGCAGCGAGAAGGCGATCTCCAAGGAGATCGAGGCCGACCTGCGCCGCGGGATCGAGGAGTACAAGAAGAATGCGACCGTCTGACCGTCAGACCATCGGGCTGTCGGACGGTCTGACGGCTTCGAGGACCACACATGGCTAAGGGCCGCGAGCTCAAGGGGCGCATCAAGTCCGTCGAGAACACGCGCAAGATCACGCGCACGATGGAGATGGTCGCGACCTCGAAGATGAAGCGGGCGCAGGATCGCGTCGTCGCGGCGCGGCCGTACGCCACCGCGCTCGCCGACGTGATCTCGAGCCTCTACTCGCCCGATCTGGCGGAGCGCTTCCCGCTCCTCCGCCAGCCGGCGGAGCGGCGGCACGTCGCGCTCATCGTGCTGACCAGCAACCGCGGGCTCGCCGGCGCCTTCAACGCGAACCTGATCAAGGAAGCGCGGTCGCGGCTCGTCGAGCTGGAGCGCGGCGGCGCGCAGGTCGACGTGCACGTCGTCGGCAAGAAGGGGCTCGGCTACTTCAAGTACGTCGGTCGGGCGCTCGCGTCGCAGCGGACGGACGTCGGCGACCGGCCCAGCGCGGCGACGGCCGCCGAGATCGTCGACGGGCTGATGGCCGACTACGCCGCCGGCCGGCTCGACGGCGTCTACGTCACGTACTCGAAGTTCAACTCGGCGCTCAGCACGCCCCCCACGACGCAGCAGGTGCTGCCGGTGACGCCGCCCGAGGCGAAGGCGGGTGCCGGCACGAGCGACGCGGGCCTGCAGCGGAACTACCTGCTGTACCCCGACGCCGAAACGATCCTGTCCGAGCTGCTGCCGTCGTACGTCCGCAACGCGATCTATCGGGCGCTCGTGGAGAACGAGGCCGGATTCCAGAGCGCGCAGCGCACCGCGATGAAGAACGCGACGGACAACGCGGGTGACATCCTCAACGTGCTCCGTCGGACTTACAACCGCGCCCGTCAGGCGCAGATCACGCAGGAGATCGCCGAGATCGTCGGCGGTGCTTCCGCCCTCCAGGGATAGACATGGCTACTGCGATTGGGAGTCACCAGATCGGTAAGGTGGTGCAGGTCATCGGCCCCGTGCTCGACGTCGAGTTCGAGTCCGGCCACCTCCCCGAGCTGTACAACGCGCTCGAGATCAACGCCACGACCGACTCCGGGCAGGAGATTCAGGTGACGGTCGAGGTGCAGCAGCACATCGGCCGCAACCAGGTGCGGGCGGTGGCGATGAGCTCCACCGACGCCGTCGTGCGCGGCATGGAGGTCGTGGACACCGGCGCGCCGATCTCGGTGCCGGTGGGCGAGGCGCCGCTCGGGCGCATCCTCAACGTGCTCGGCCAGCCGATCGACAACGGCGCGCCGATCCCGAAGGATGCGCCGCGGTGGCCGATCCACCGCAAGCGCCCGGACTTCGTGAACCTCGAGCCCAAGACCGAGGTGTTCGAGACGGGCATCAAGGTCATCGATCTCATCGCGCCCTTCGTGAAGGGTGGCAAGATCGGGTTGTTCGGCGGCGCTGGCGTCGGCAAGACCGTCGTCATTCAGGAGCTCATCAACAACGTCGCCAAGGGCCACGGCGGCCGCTCGGTGTTCTGCGGCGTGGGCGAGCGGACGCGCGAGGGGAACGACCTGTACCTCGAGTTCAAGGAAGCCAACATCCTGGACAAGGTCGCGCTCATCTACGGCCAGATGAACGAGCCGCCGGGTGCGCGCCTCCGCGTCGGCCTCTCCGGCCTCACGGTGGCGGAGTACTTCCGCGACACCGAGAACGCCGACGTGCTGGTGTTCATCGACAACATCTTCCGCTTCACCCAGGCGGGCTCGGAGGTGTCGGCGCTGCTCGGCCGCATGCCGAGCGCGGTGGGCTACCAGCCGACGCTGGCGACGGAGATGGGCGACCTGCAGGAGCGCATCACCTCCACCCGCAACGGCTCGATCACGTCGGTGCAGGCGATCTACGTGCCTGCGGACGACATCACCGATCCGGCGCCGGCGACGGCGTTCGCGCACCTCGACGCCACCGTCGTGCTCTCGCGCGCGATCACGGAGCTCGGCATCTATCCGGCGGTGGATCCGCTCGCGTCGGGCTCGCGCATCCTCGACCCGCAGTTCGTCGGCGCGCGCCACTACAAGGCGGCGACGGACGTGCAGCGCACCCTGCAGCGCTACAAGGAGCTCCAGGACATCATCGCCATCCTGGGGATGGACGAGCTCTCCGAGGACGACAAGAAGATCGTCGGCCGCGCGCGGCGCCTCCAGCGCTTCATGTCGCAGCCGTTCGCGGTGGCGGAGACCTTCACGGGCATCACGGGCAAGTACGTGAAGCTCGAGGAGACGATCAGCAGCTTCGAGCGCCTCGTGGCGGGCGAGTTCGACAACCTGCCGGAGCAGGCGTTCTTCATGGCCGGCGGGATCGACGACGTCGTCGAGAACGCCAAGAAGATGCAGGGCTGACGCGTGCTCACCGTCTCGGTCATCTCGCCGGAAGCGGTGCTGTTCGAGGGGCAGACGGAGTCCCTCGTCGCGCCGGCGTTCGATGGACAAGTGGGGATTCTCACCGGGCACGCGCCGATGGTCACGCTGCTCGGCACCGGCGAGCTGCGGCTCGGCGCCGAGGGATCCGGCCAGCGCTTCCGCGTGCAGGGAGGCTTTCTGCAGGTGGTGGACGACACGGTACGCGTGGTGACGGAGCACGCGTCGACCGCCTAGCAGCGTGGCGGTGTAGGGGAGGGCAGCGATGGGCGGCGGAGATCGGTCTCCGCCGCTCTTTTTTTGCCCTCGGCTCGCTCCGCCCTTCGGCGACCAGCCGGCCGCGCCGTCGGCACCAGTGGAGCGATTCCAGGTGTGAATCGCATCTATCCGGGGACGAGTCGCGATGTTATGGTGACAGGCCGCACAGCGCTGGAGTCACTTAGGGCGACGTTCGGAAGGCGAACCGTCCACACCTAGTCGACTCGCCGCAGCGGCTCGACTGCAGCGTGCCGATCGCGTCGCGGTTCGACCCACCCACAGTCTTCGCGGAAGGAGGAACGATGGCTCGACTCTTTGGGCGGAGCGGCCCGGCGCTGTTGGCGCTGGGCGTTCTGCCGGCATTGGCAGTCGCTCAGGAGGCTCGCATCACCGGCCGAGTGGTCAACGAAGCGGGCGCGCCCTTGGCGAACGCCAGTGTTGGGATAGCCGTGTTCGGCAGCGGCGCGTTCACGAATGCCGACGGACGCTATGCCTTCGTCGTGCCGAGTGGCCGGGTGCAAGGGCAGACAGTGCCGCTCGTCGCCCGTCTGATCGGCTACGGGGCGCAGACCCGGCAGGTGACGCTGACGCCCGGCACCAGCGTGCAGAACTTCACCATGGTCGCCAGCGCGCTGCGGTTGAGCGAGGTGGTGGTAACTGGGGCAGGAACGACGACGACGCGTGAGAAGCTGGGTAACGTCATCAACTCGGTGGACAGCTCGCTCATCCGGCGGTCGAACGAAGCCAATGTCGTGAGCGCGCTGGCGGGTAAGGCTCCGAACGTCGAGGTGCGCACCCAGTCGGGCGAGCCGGGCTCCTCGGCGTCCATCCGCATCCGCGGCTACACGACGATTCAGGGCACGAGCCAGCCGCTGTTCGTGGTGGACGGCACGCCGATCGACAACTCGACCTCGGTGACGACGGCCTCCACCGGGGGCACCGTCACCGCCAACCGTGCCTCGGACATCAATCCGAACGACATCGAGTCGGTCGAGATCCTGAAGGGATCGGCGGCAGCGGCGATCTACGGCGCGCGTGCGGCGAACGGCGTCATCCTCATCACGACCAAGAGTGGCAGGGCGGGCCAGACCCGCTATTCGCTGCGCTCGGACATCACGACGGACCAGGTGATCAAGTACTACCCCCTGCAGTACGAGTTCGGGCAGGGCAGCGGTGGCAACGCTCCCGTATGCGCCGCGCCGGGCTGCCGCCTCACCTCGGCCAGTTACGGGCCCGCGATCACGGGTCCGGTGTTCGACCACGCGCGTGACATCCTCCGCGACGGCCACACGTACGACAACAACCTGCAGGTGTCGGGCGGCAACGACCGGACGACGTTCTTCCTGTCCGCGGGGCAGAATCGGCAGCAGGGGATGATCATCGGCCCCAACAACCAGTACACGCGCTCGACGGCGCGCCTGAAGGGCACTCACCAGCTGCTCGGCAACCTGACGATCGGCGGCAATGCCAACTACATCGACACCCGCGGCGCGTACGTGCAGCGGGGCTCGAACGTCTCGGGGCTGCTGCTCGGCTCGTACCGCACCCCGGCCAACTTCGACAACACGCAGTACCTCGATACTCTCTACGGGCTGCACCGCTCCTATCGGTACCCGCGGCCGACGGGCACCTCCCAGACCGCAACCCGTGGCTACGACAATCCCTTCTTCACAGCGATGAGCCAGGGGAACAAGAGCGAGCTGGGGCGCTTCATCGGCAACCTGAACATCGACTGGGCTCCGCTCTCGTGGCTGACCGTCAAGGAAACGGTCGGCGGGGACTACTACGGCGACTACCGCCTGGAGGCGCTGCCGCAGTCGTCGTCGTCGCAGCCGGTGGGTCAGGTGACGCGCAACGACCAGACGTACCTGCAGCTGGACAACAACCTGCTCGCGACGGCGACGCACGAGTTCAATCAGGACATCTCCGGCGGGCTGACGCTGGGCCAGAACCTCAACTCGCGCCGGTCGCGCTTCCAGTCCACGCTCGGCCAGCAGCTCATCGCGCCGACGCCCTTCGCGCTCCAGAACACGGTGAGCTACACGCCGGTGGAGACCCGCTATCTGGCGCACATCGAGGCGTACTTCGCCCAGGCGAACCTCGACCTGTACAATCAGCTGTATCTCACCGCGGGCGTCCGGAACGACGGATTCTCCACCTTCGGTGCCTCCAACCGACGTGCGACCTATCCGAAAGGCAGCATCGCCTGGGCATTCACGAATGCTTTCAACCCCGATCAGCGCGGGCTGTTCAGCTACGGTAAGCTGCGCGCGGCGTACGGCGAGACGGGCAACGAGCCCGGGGTCTACAGCGACGCCACGGGGTTCAGCGTGGGGCAGGGCGCGTTCGGGTCGGGCTACGGCGACGCGCTGAACGCCACGCAGAGCGGCCAGGCTGGCGTGATCACGCCGGGCACCCTCGGCGCCGGCAACACCCTGCGGCCCGAGCGCACCAAGGAGAGCGAGCTCGGGGCCGACCTCGCGTTCCTGAATCAACGGATCGAGCTCGGCGTCACGTATTACAACAAACGCTCGACGGATGTCATCCTGCAGCTCCCGAGCGCGCCGACGGCAACCGGCTTCACGGCGCTCGTGACCAACGGCGCCCAGATCAGCAACAAGGGGCTCGAGCTGACGCTCACCACCCATCCGTATACGAGCGATCGCCTGGGCTGGGACATCGGAGCAAACTGGTCGCGCAACCGCAACCTGGTGGAGGACCTCGTCGGCGCGGAGTTCGTGACCCGTGGTGCCGGCAGCTTCACCGGTGCGGTGGGCTCCGTCACCAAGGGCTATGCGGTCGGCGTGCTGCGCGGCAACGACTTCGCCATCTGCGGACGCGGACTCGTCATCAACGCGGTCGACATCGATGCCGGCTGCGGAGCGGGGAAGGAGGGTGCGCTGTACATCGACGCCTCGGGTCTCCCGGTCGTCGACCCGACCGATCGGGTCATCGCCGATCCGAATCCACAGTGGATCGGCAGCATCAACACTGCGCTCAGGATCGGCAGGAACCTTCGCGTCACAGGCTTGCTCGACATCCGGCACGGCGGGCAGGTGTGGAACGGCACGAAGGGCGCCCTCTACAACTTCGGGACGCACGCCGATACGCGGATCCGCAACACCGCGGTCGCCTACGGCACCAGCTACTTCACCGACCGGTACCCCACCGTCGCGGGCCCCGGCGCCGGCAAGACCTTCAACGTCGGCCAGGCCTGGTGGCAGGGTGAGGGCGGCGGCTTCGGCGATGTGAGCGCGCAGTTCATCGAGCCCGGCGGATTCACGAAGCTGCGCGAGATCGCCCTGTCCTACACGCTCGACCAGCCGTGGGTCTCGAGCCGCCTGGGCTTCTCCGGCATCGATCTGCGGGTCGCCGGGCGCAATCTCCACACCTGGACCAAGTACAGCGGCACGGACCCGGAAGCCAACCTGGGCGGCTCCGCGGTGCTCGTCCAGGGCATCGACTACTTCAACCTCCCGCAGACGCGCTCCATCGTGTTCTCGGTCGGTCTCAACCGCTAATCGAGGAGCGATTCGACATGATCCGACACAAACTGCTCGCCTTCGCGGCGCTGGTGCCGCTCCTGACATCGGTCGGTTGCAACAACTATCTGACCGGCGGGGAGCTCAGCACCGACCCGAACCGCATCACCCAGGCGAATGCGCGCCTGCTCTTCGAAGCCACGCAGCCGAACCTCTGGACTTTCCTCGCCAGCGACCCGGCGCGCTTCAGCGCCATGTTCGCGCGCCAGATTGCCGGCGTGCAGCGTCAATACCAGGTGATCTACCAGTACGGGATCAGCGAGAGCACGACCGGCGGGTTCTTCTCAGGCCTGTACTCCGGCGGCGGCCTCGTCGACCTGCGCAATGTGGAGTCGCTGGCTGCTGCGGCACACGATTCGGTGTTCCTCGGGATCGCGCAGACGGAGGAGGCGCTGCTGTTCGGCGAGGCGGCGTCGATTTTCGGCGACATCGTCTACTCCAAGGCGCTGTCGGGGCCTGGCACGAACCCGCCCCTCGATCCGCAGCTCGCCGTCTACGACAGCGTGCAGGCGCTGCTCGACCGCGCCATCGTCAACCTGCGCGCGACCGGCGCGACCAACGCCGGCCCGGGTGCGTCGGATCTGGCGTATGGTGGCAATGCGTCCAAGTGGCGTCGTCTGGCCTTCACGGCAAAGGCGCGTTTCTACATGCACACCGCCGAGGTGCGCGGCAGCGCCGCCCTGGCCGCGGCCAAGACGGCGAGCGATTCGGGCATCACCAACTCCGCGAACGACTACAAGGCGGTGTACAGCGGGGCCGCCGGCGAGCAGAACCTGCTCTATCAGTTCGACGTCGTTCAGCGCAGCGGTTATATCGCGCCCGACCCGTACTTCGTCAATTTCCTGAAGACGCGCAACGACCCGCGGCTTGCTGTGTACTTCAACGCGGATCAGAGCGACATCAACCCGACCTTCCTCGGCACCGCGACGAGCGGCAACGTGCCCACGGTACTCGTTTCGGCTGCCGAGAACCTGCTGATCGCCGCGGAGGCGTCGTACAAGCTCGGCGATCAGGTCACCGCGCTGGCCAAGCTGAATCAGGAGCGCTCCACCACGTCGCTGCCGTCGGCGCTCGCGCCAAGCGGATATACGCTGAGCACGTACCCCCCGACCACCACCGGCCCCGCACTCCTGCAGGCGATTCTCGACGAGAAGTACATCGTGGAGTTCCTGAACATCGAGGCGTACAACGATTACAAGCGGAACTGCTATCCGAACCTGCCGATCGTGGCCAACGCGTCGGCGGCGAAGATTCCCGCGCGCCTGTACTACGACCAGTCGGAGCGCAACGTGAACACGAGTATCCCGGACCCGAACCACCAGCCGGTTCGCAACGCCAACGATCCGCCGAACGCCACCGATCCGTTTGGCAACGCCTGCATCGGACAGTAGCTCCGCGCAGGTCGTTCCCTACGCCTTGCGAAACGCGGGGCAGCACGAGGAGCGGGCCCAGGCGGCGAGCCTGGGCCCGCTCACGTTCTCTCGATCGACATTCCGGAGGCCCCAGGTCAATGCACGCTCTTCTCGCTCGGACCACCGCAGCCGCGGCGCTGGCGTCGCTGGCGATGGCGAATGGCTGCTACTCCTATCTTCCCGCGTCCGCAGGGCCCATCAGCTCGGAGAGCACGACGCGACTCTATCTGACGTCGAACGGATCGGCAGGGCTCGCGCCGGTGCTGGGACCCGATGTTCTCACGGTGGATGGGCATGTGATCGCAGCGACGGACTCCACCCTCCAGCTCTCCGTGACGGCGCTGGGACGCCAGAACCGCGATGCGGACCGATGGGCGGGGGAGCCAGTCGTGATCCCCAGGACGTACGTCCATCGGCTTGCCGTTCGGCAGCTCGACCGCTCGCGGACGGCAGTCGCCGCGCTGATGGCAGTCGGTGGCATCCTGGTCCTGCGAAGCCTCGTGGGAGGGAGCGCCGACGGCGTCACCGGCACGACGGGCGGCGGGACCTCCCCTGGCCAGTAGCGCCGCCGGCTCGTCTACTGGAGCGACAGGCTGGATTGCTGCAGGTCGCTCTCGAGCGTCCAGCTGATGACCTGATCGTGCTGGACGCTGAACCCCTCGCTCCGGAATTCGCCGACGCTGCCGATGCGGTGCGCGATGAGACGAATCACGTGGGAGGCGCCGATCCACATGACGGGAATGCGAAGCATCTGCTTGGACGCCGCCTTCACCGTCCCGAGCCGGTCGCGTTTGGAGTCGTGCTCCACCGAGACGACGACGTCGGACCAATTGTGGTTGTCGACGGACAGCACGACATGGGTCGGCGCGGCATCGGGATCCGCGGCAGGGCTCGCCGCCGGTGTGGCGCTCGCGCACCCTCCGACGAGGGCGAGCAGGAGTGCGATCCCGCGGGCTGGCCACATAGCACCTCCACCCCGGATGGCTTCCGGTCACGGTTACTATACGTCTGATGACCGCCCGTCGAAAGGGCATGGCCGGCGGCGCCGGTCGGGCGTGGCGCGAGCCGGCGCCGGGGGTGCGGGCGTCCGGCGACCGGCGGAAGTGGCCCCCGACTTGCCCTGTAGCGGACTGGTGCCGTCCCATCCGGCGGCGCCGCAGGCTGTAGACGCAGGAGCGTGTTCGGTGCACACTGGTGAGCCGGGGCTGCCGCCCATCCTGGTAGTCGACGATAATCATGACAACGCGGAGATCATCCGGCAGTACTTGGAGATCCGCGGGTATCCCATCTCCGTCGCCCACAACGGCGACGAAGCGCTCGCGCTGTACGAGACGGTCAAGCCTGCGCTCGTGCTGCTCGACGTGATGATGCCGGGCCGCGACGGCTGGGAAGTGTGCCGGCTGATGAAGCAGCACCCTGTGCTCGGCCACAAGGTGCGGATCATCATGGTGACCGCGCTCGACGCGTGGGACGACAAACGCGAGGCGTTGCAGCTCGGCGCCGATGATTATGTGGAGAAGCCCTTTGACCTGCCGACGCTCGCCAAGACCGTGCAGCGCAACCTCGACCAGATGCGCGTCGCCTAGCCGCGGCGCGGCGCGTCCCGCCACCATGCCGCGGGACGCGTGAGCGAGTCGGTCCTCCTCACCGATACGGACGACGTCACGGTCCGCCAAGCGGTCGCCCAGCTCGACGGGTGGCGCGCCGACTGCCGCACCCCCGAGGAACTGGGGACGGCGCTCGCCGAGCCGGGGGTCCGGGCGCTCCTGCTGACGACGTCGGACCCGTCGGCGCTGCGAGCCGGCATCGAGCAGGCGCACCTGCGCGGCGTGCCCGTGCTCGTGGGCTGCGCCGACGAAGCGGCGCGCCGGCGCGCCGTGGAGCTCAAGGCCGAAGAGTGGTTTCTCCTCCCCGCCTCGGCCGACGAGATCGCGGCCCGCACCTGGTCGGCGGTGGCGCGCGGCACGATGCTGAGCATGGAGACCGCCAGGCGGGTGGACCAGGTGGAGCAGGAGCAGATGCTCCACGACTCGCTCACGGGGCTCCCCACCCTGCCGGTGGCGATCGAGCGCTCGCGCCAGTACTTCAAGGAGCGCGGCGAGCTGGTGGTGCTCTACTTCAACTTCGTGCGCTACTCGAAGATCGAGGAGATCTACGGATGGGAGAAGCTCGACGCGGTGCTCGAGACGACCGCCAGCGCCGTGCGCGAGTTCCTCGACGACGACGATCTCGGCGACTCGCGCGTGATGGTGAGCTTCACCAACGACGACGACTTCATCTTCTTCCACGTGCCGCAGAGCGGGGTCAAGGCGGCGAGCGAGGGCGAGATCACCGAGATGGTGACGCGCCTCCAGCGGCACGTCGGCGCGCAGATCGAGGCGGCGCACGGCGAGGACATCGCGGCGCTGTTCGACATCTACGTCGGCCGCGCGCACCTCTACTACAACCCGAAGATCCGGCTCGAGCGCCTCATCTACCGCGGCATCCGTGAGGCGCAGAATGCGTCACGGTCGGTGGAGCAGCGCGAGCGCGCGCGGCGGGTGAGCGACCTCAAGACGAGCCTGCGCGACCGGCTGGTGTACGTGGACTACCATCCGATCGTCGTCGCGACGACGAAGGAGATCTTCGGCTACGAGGCGCTGGCGCGCGGCCGGATGCGCACGCTGCGCAGCCCGGAGGTGATGTTCGACGTCGCGGCGGAAGCGGACATGATCTGGGAGCTGAGCCGGCTCTGTCGCGCGCGGGCGATCGAGGGGATGAACACGATCCTCAAGGGGAACGAGCTGCTGTTCATCAACGTCGACCCGCACGACTTCACCGACCCGGCGTTCACGGAGCAGGAGGTCGCCGATCCGTCGCGGGTGGTCATCGAGATCACGGAGCGGACGGCGATCAAGGACTACCCGAAGTTCCGCGATCGCCTGAAGGCCTTTCGCGAGATCGGCTATCGATTCGCGGTGGACGACGCGGGCAGCGGCTACGCCGGCCTGGGCTCGATCGCCAACCTCGAGCCGGACTTCATCAAGCTCGACATCTCGCTCATCAGCGCCATCGACACGAACTTCATCAAGCAGAATCTCGTGCAGACGATGGTGCGGTTCGCCAACGAGCACGGGGCGAAGGTGATCGCGGAGGGGGTCGAGCGCGCCGAGGAGTTCAAGACGGTGCAGGAGCTGGGCGTGCATCTCGTGCAGGGGTTCTATCTGCACCGGCCGCAATCCGCGGGGGCTTCGGTCATTCCGCACGTCGCGAGCGCGTGACGAGTCAGCCCAGCAGGTCGCTCACCAGCGCGTAGGAGCGGTCGGCGGCGCCGAGGCCGGCGTGAACGACGTCGCGTGCCGCGTGGCCGGCCGCGCTGCGCTCGGATGGATCGTCCAGCCAGCGCAGGAGCGCGGTCTCGAGTGATGCGCCATCCGTCACGGAGACCGCCGCATCGGCGTCGAGGAGGAGGCGGGCATCGCGCGCGCCGGCGTAGCGCGGGCCGAAGAGCACCGGCGCGCCGAAGGCGGCAGGTTCCAGCACCGAGTGCAAGCCGGCGGCGTGGAACGCTCCGCCGACGTACGCCACATCCGCCAGCGCATACAGGTCGCCGAGCACGCCCATCCGATCGACGATGACGACATCGGCCGCCACCGCCGCCGGCGCACCGAGGCGCGCCACGCGCAGCCCCGACGTGACGCCCCAGCGCTCGATCGGCGCGAGATGCGCCGCGGTCGGCTCGTGTGGCGCGATGACGAGACGGCCGGCCGGGAGCCGCGCCGCGACGCGGGTCCAGGCGGGAAGGAGCACCGCGTCGTCGGCGGGCCAGGTGGATCCGGCCACCAGCGTCGGGCGGTCGCTGATGAGCGGCGCGAGCAGATCACCGGCGCGATCGACCCGCTCGGCACGCGCCCACACCTGGTCGTAGCGGGTGTCGCCGGTGACGCTCACCCGGCTCGACGGGACGCCGAGGGCGATCAGGCGGTCCGCGTCCTCGATGCTGATCGCGCCGACGCGATCCAGTCGCGCGTATGCCTCGCGCAGCACCGAGCCGGCGAGCCCCGAGCGCCGCGACGAGGAGGCCGCGAGGGTCGCGCTCACGAGGCCGAGTCGCGTCCCGCGCCGCGAGGCTTCGCGCGCGAGGGTGGGCCAGACATCGAGCTTGCTGAAGACCAGCGCCGAGGGCGCCAGCGCGGCGAGCGCCGCGCGCATGTCGGCCCCGACGTCGAAGGGGAGGACGTCGCGAAAGTCCACGTCCAGCGACTGGGCGAAAGCGCGCGCGCTCGGCGAGAAGTAGGTGTACGCGAGCTGCGCCTCGGGCCGGCGCGCCCGCACCCGCTCCAGCACGGGACGCGCCTGCAGTCCCTCGCCGACGCTCGGGGCGTGCATCCAGAGCAGGGGGCGCGCGGGAGTGCGCGGGAAGGCCGCAAAGCGCGCCATGACCCCGCGCCGCGCCGCGAAGGTGGCGACGAGCTTGTGGTCGGATGTCGGCGCCAGCGCGGCCAACCCGCGGGCCAGGCGCGCCGCGCCCTCGTAGCCCAACGTGAGCGCGCGATTCACCGGGCGCTGCGGCGGCAGGTGTGCAGCGTTACTTCCCCCCGCGCGCCTTGGCGAGGGCGGCGTCGATGACGACGCGGAAGGAGTCGACCGGGTAGGCGCCTGCGAGCAGACGGTCGCCCACGAAGAAGGTCGGCGTCGAGCGGACGCCGGCGCTGGCGGTCCGATCGCGATCGGCGTCGATCAGCGGCGCCGTGGCGTGCGACGACATGCACTGGCGCCACGCCGGCGCCGAGACGCCGGCGGCCACCGCCAGCGAATCGAAGGTCGGGATCGGGTTGTCCGCCTCCGACCAGCGCGACTGCGCCTCGAAGAGTGACTCGTGCAGTGCCCAGAACCTGTTCTGCACCGACGCGCACATCGCCGCCTCGGCGGCGGCGCGCGCGTTCCTGTGCATGCTCGACAGCGGGTAGTTGAGGTACGCCAGCCGTACCTTGCCCGTCTGCACGTACTCGCGGTCGATGATGGCGAACGACTGGTCGTGCCACTGCTTGCAATACGGACACTGGAAGTCGCTCACCTCGACCAGCCAGACCGGCGCCGATTCCGCGCCCCGGATGCGGCCGCGGTCCGCGGCCGTGCTCACCGAATCGGTCAGCTTGCCGGCCATCCCTCCGCCGGCTCTGGCGGCGACGACGCCGGCGGATGCCGTCTGGGCCGCAGGAGTGGCGTCGGAGCGGGCGCAGGCGGCGATGGCGAATGCGGCGAGCAGACTGCCGAGGACGTGACTGGCGAAGCGCGGCATGGCGGGCGGGGTGAGGGGTCGCGAGATGGGGAAAGCTAACGCGACCGCTGCCGATCGGGCGACCGTGCGCGGCTGGTGCTGCCGTGGCCCGGTGCGAGGCGCTATCGTTGAGGCAGGCGGCTGTATTGGCCTGCGGACCGACTCGCACCCTTCGAGATGCTCTCACACTTCGCCGGACGC
The DNA here is from genome assembly GCA_013361335.1 of Gemmatimonadaceae bacterium. Taxonomy (GTDB): domain Bacteria; phylum Gemmatimonadota; class Gemmatimonadetes; order Gemmatimonadales; family Gemmatimonadaceae; genus AG11. Next base: position 39,170 of record JABFYH010000090.1, read on the forward strand.
GTCCTCCTGGGCGCGCTGGTCCTGCTGCAGGGCGGCCCGCAGATCCCGCCGCCGCAGGGATTGGTGAACGACTTCGCGAAGGCCCTTCCGGCCGCATCCGTGGCGCGCATGGAGCGCGTGGCACAGGACGTCCGCGACAAGTCGCAAGGCGAGATCGCCGTCGTCACCCTTCCCGACCTCGGCGGCCGCGACCCCTCCGAGGTCGCGTTGCGCATCGGACGCGAGTGGAAGGTCGGCAACATGGCCCCGATCGGCGACCGCTCGCGCAACGCCGGCGTCGTCATCCTGCTCGTGCCCAAGGAGACGTCCAGCGACGGTCGCGGGTATTGCCGGATCGAGACCGGGCAAGGCGCCGAGGGCTTCATCACCGACGCGACGTCGGGGGAGATCTGCCGGGAGGCGACCCCGGAGTTCCGGCAGCGCGACTACGGGTCGGGGCTGGAGCTCGTCACGGTGCGGGTGGCGCAGCGGTTCGCACAGGAGTTCGGCTTCACGCTGGACACCACGCTCGAGGCCCCGGTGTTTCGCGCCCCGGCACGCCCCGTCCAACGCGAGTCGGGCGGCATCAGCCCGATCTTCCTGCTCATCCTTCTCTTCGTCGTCCTCTCGCTGCTCGGCGGCGGGCGCCGACGCGGGGGGTGTGGCGGCGGGGGATGCCTCCCGATCTTTCTTCCGATGGGCGGCTTCGGTGGGGGAGGTCGGAGCAGCGGCTGGGGTGGCGGCGGGTTCGGCGGCGGTGGCGGCGGCGGGTTCGGCGGCTTTGGCGGTGGTGGCGGGTTCAGTGGCGGCGGCGGCGGCTCATCCTGGTAGGCGACCATGGCGACGATGACACTCGACGATCTCGTGACGCAGCTCCGGGCCGCCTACGGCAGCCAGCTCTCGGCGGTGGTGCTGTACGGCTCGGCCGCCGCGGGGGAGCACATTCCCAGGCAGTCGGACTTCAACGTGCTCGTACTGCTCGACCGGATCGATCCGGCGACGCTGGCGGCGTCGTCGGCCGTCGCGCGGGCATGGAACGACGCCGGCAATCCGCCGCCGATGACGATGACGCTCGCGGAGTGGCAGCGGTCGTCCGACGTGTTCCCCATGGAGTACGCCGACATCCTCGACCGGCACCGGGTGCTGCACGGCTCCTCGCCATTCGACGGGATCTCGGTGTCGCGCGAGAATCTGCGGCTGCAGCTCGAGCAGCAGGTGCTCGGCAAGCTGCTCCAGCTGCGGCAGGGCGCGCTGCTCGCCGGGACGGACGGCAAGCGCCAGCTCGAGCTGATCGCGGCGAGCCTCAGCACGATGATGGTGCTCTTCCGCGCCGTCCTGCGCCTGCACGGCGAGAAGCCGGAGGGCGACAACATCAGGCTCGCGCAGCGCGTTGCCGCGCTCGCGGGGCTGGACGCCGCGCCCTTCGAGCGGGCGGTGCGCCATCTGCGCGGGGAGACGAAGCTCGGCGCCGCCGACGCCGGTTCCGTGCTTGCGGGGTATCTCACCGGCATCGAGCGCCTGGACGCGTACCTCGACCGCTACGCCGCGAGGTCCTGAGACCTCCCGACCGCGACCGATCCTCACCACGTTTCCCGCATCACACCCACGCTCATCAGGAACGGATCCCATGACACGTCGCTGGCTTGCGCTTCTCCTTCCCCTGGCCCTCACGGGCTGCGGGTACAACAAGATCCAGACGCTCGACGAGCAGGCGAACGCAGCGCAAGGGCAGATCGAGGTGCAGCTCCAGCGCCGCGCGGATCTGATCCCGAGCCTCGTCGCGACGGTGAAGGGCTTCGCCAAGCAGGAGCTGGCGGTGTTCGGCGAGGTGGCCCGCGCGCGCGGTGGCCTGGTGGGCGCGGTGCAGAGCAAGGACCCCGAGCAGATGGCGGCGGCGAACGCGCAGATGACGGGCGCCCTCGGCCGGCTGCTCGCCGTGTCCGAGGCGTATCCGCAGCTCAAGAGCGACCAGGGCTTCCTCAAGCTCCAGGACGAGCTGGCGGGCACCGAGAACCGGATCGCCGTGTCGCGCACGGACTACAACGGCGCGGTGCAGCAGTACAACACGCTCATCAAGACCTTCCCCACCGTGCTGACGGCGAAGGTGACGGGGGCGAAGGAGAAGAAGTACTACCAGGTCGCCAACGCGGCGAATCGGGAAGCGCCGAAGGTGGACATGGGGGACGTCGGCACACCGGGTGCGCCCGCTGCGCCGCCGGCCAGCACGGCGCCTGTCAAGCCGTGAGCGCTGAACCGTGAACCGTGAACCGTGAACGGTTCACGGTTCACCGTTCACGAGCCTCCTTCGGAAACAAGGGATCGCCCTTGGCGACCTTCCAACCCGTTGCGTCGAGCTCGGGGAGAGCTGCGAATCGCTGCTCGCTCACCTGGCCCGGCGCGCCGAGCTGGCGCCAGAGCTCCTGCGTCTTGTTGGGCATGAAGGGCGCCAGCATGACCGCCTGGCGCGCGAGCTGGCGGATCAGTGACGCGAGCGTCGTCTCGAGGTCGCCGCGCAGCGCGGGATCCTTCGCCAGCTTCCAGGGCGCCTGACGGTCGACGTACTCGTTCCCCCGCACCACGCTCTGCCAGACCACGCGCAGCGCCTCGTGCAGGAGAAAGCCGCGCGTGCCGTCCATCGCCGCGTGGTAGTCGCGGAGCTCGGCGGCGTCCTCGTCGTCCACCTGGGTCCGCGCGCCTGACGGCACGACGCCGTCGAAGTAGCGCTCGACCATGGCGATGACGCGGCTCGCCAGGTTGCCCCATGCGTTCGCGAGATCCGCGTTGTAGCGCTCCTCGAACCGCTCCCAGGAGAAGCTGCCGTCGGCGTCGAAGGGGATCTCCCGCAGCAGGAAGTAGCGGAAGGCATCAGCACCGAAGCGGCCGATGGCCTCGTCCAGATCGAGTCGCACGCCGGCGGACTTGCTGAACCGCTCGCCGCCGAGGAGCACGAAGCCGTGCCCCCACACCCGCTCGGGGAGAGGAAGCTGCGCCGCCTGCAGCATGGCGGGCCAGATGATGGAATGGAAGCGCGTAATGTCCTTCCCCACCACGTGCAGCTGCGCGGGCCAGCGATCGGCCCACTCGCCCCGGGGGAACCCGGTCGCGGTGAGGTAGTTGGGGAGGGCGTCGAACCAGACGTACGTCGTCTGCACCTCGCCCGAGCTGAGCGGCTTCGGGAAGGGGACGCCCCACTTGAGGCGCGAGCGGCTCGCCGACACGTCCTCCAGGCCGCCGTCGATCAGCGCCAGCATCTCGTTCCGCCGGCTCTCCGGCTGGAGGAACTGCGGCCGCGACGTCAGCAGGTCGCGAAGGAAGTCCTCGTATCGGCTCAGACGGAAGAACCAGTTCCGCTCCTGCACGCGCTCCAGCGTGCGCGTGGGGTGCAGCACGCATTTGCCGTCGACGATCTCCGAGTCCTGCTTGAACGACTCGCAGCCGACGCAATACCACCCCTCGTAGGCCTGCTCGTAGAAGTCGTCCGGGCTGCGGTCGAAGATGCGCTCGATCAGCGCGCGGACGCCCTCGCGATGCATCGGGTCGGTAGTGCGGATGAACTGGTCGTACGAGATCCCGAGCCGCGTCCACATCGTGCAGAAGGTGTCGGCGAGCACGTCGACGAGCGCCTGCGGGGTCACCCCCTGCTGCGCGGCCGTCTGCTCGACCTTCTGGCCATGCTCGTCCATCCCGATGAGGAAGTGGACGTCGTCGCCGCGCAGGCGCCGGTATCGAGCGATGGCGTCCGCGCCGATCTTCTCGTAGGCGTGGCCGACGTGGGGATCGCCGTTGGCGTAATCGATCGCGGTCGTGAGGAAGAACGTGCTCACTTACTCTCCGTCAGGGACATCGCCGCCGGCGCCGGCGGGGCCGGACGCGGCAGGCGGAGCGCCGCCACCGCCAGGGCGATTGCGCCGTCCCCCGCGCCGTCCACGACGACGCTGGGTGCGCTTCTCCCCCTCGGGCCCGGTCGCCGTCGGCGCCGGACCCTCGACGCGCGGCGCGACAGCCGGCGTCGCCGTCTCTTCCCGTCGCGCGGGTCGAGCGGGCGCGGCTGGCGTAACGGGGCTCGCCGTGCGCGGGGGACGCGGGGCAGCTGCACTGCGTCCCGACGACGGCACCCGGATCGGCACCGGACGCTCCTCCGTGACGACCGCGTCCAGATCGATCGGCTCGTCGAGATAATCCGCGGCGGCCAACGGCCCCGTGTCGCGAGCGGCGGCCGTCAGCGTACCGGAGAGCGGATCGCCCGCGGCGGTCATCTCGTCGCGCAGCGTGCCGAGCGGGATCGTGCGCAGCTCGCCGTCGGTGCCGCGGAGCGTCACGCGCTCGCGGAAGATGTCGTTGGCGATCACCTTCTCCTCGCCGCGCGACGACTTCACCACCTTGCCTTCCTTGGGGTACTTCCGGCGGCTCTCGACGTAGAAGTCGTGCTCGTAGCGCAGACAGCACATCAGGCGGCCGCACGCCCCCGAGATCTGCGACGGGTTGAGCGAGAGGCGTTGATCCTTCGCCACGCCGAGATTCACCGGGCGCAGCTCGGGCAGCCACGACGCGGAGCAATACTGCCGACCGCACCGGCCGATGCCGTCGAGCCGCTTCGCCTCGTCGCGCACGCCGATCTGCTTCAGCTCGATGCGCGTCCGGAACATCGATGCCAGCTCGCGCACGAGCGTGCGAAAGTCGACGCGCTTCTCGGCGGTGAAGTAGAACGTCAGCTTCTTGCGGTCCCACTGCCACTCGGCGTCGGTCATCTTCATGACCAGCGCGTTCGCCTTCACGCGCTCCATCGCCTTGCGGCGCGCGTCGTCGTCGCTGTCGCGGATCTCGGCGTGCCGCCGCACCTCGTCGAGGCTGGCGAGGCGCTTCACCTGACGGGTCGGCGGCGTACCGAACAGGCCGTGCGGAACCCTGGCCGAGCGCTGCTCGGCCTCGTCGCCGACGGCGTGGACGCGGCCGAGATCCTCCCCGCGATCGGCGTCGACGATGACCGCCGCGGCGCGCGGCGGTGGGTCACCGGCGTCCCACGCGAAGAACTCCTTGCGGTTGCCCTTGAACGCGACCTCGACCAGGACCGCCACGCTACTCGACGTACTGCCCCATCCGCAGGAACTTTTCGCGGCGGCGACGGGTGAGCTTGTCCGGCTTCAGCCGGCGGAGGTCGTCGAGCTGGCGCAGCAGCACTTCCTGGAGCGCGGCGGCCGTCTGCTCGTGGTTGGCGTGCGCGCCGCCCGGCGGCTCGGGGATGATCTCGTCGATCACCCGGAGCTCGAACAGATCGGGGGCGGTGATGCGGAGCGCGGTGGCGGCGCGCTCGCGGTTCTCGAGCTTGCCGTCCTTCCACAGGATCGCCGCCGCGCCTTCGACGCTGATCACCGAGTAGACGGCGTTCTCCAGCATGTTCACCCGGTCGGCGACGCCGAGGGCGAGCGCACCACCCGAGCCGCCTTCGCCGATGACCGTCGCGATGATCGGCGTCTCGAGGAGGCTCATCTCGAACAGGTTGCGGGCGATCGCCTCGCTCTGCCCGCGCTCCTCGGCGCCCAGCCCGGGCCAGGCGCCAGGGGTGTCGATGAAGGTGATGACCGGGACATGGAACTTCTCGGCGAGCTTCATGAGCCGCAGCGCCTTCCGGTAGCCCTCGGGGTGCGGCATACCGAAGTTGCGCCGGAGGTTCTCCTTGGTGTCGCGTCCCCGCTGATGGCCGATGACCATCACCGTCTCGCCGTCGAGCCGCGCCCAGCCGCCGACGATCGCCGCGTCCTCGCGGAAGGCGCGGTCGCCGTGCAGCTCGATGAAGTCGGTGAAGCAGAGCCGGAGGTAGTCCTCGGTGAGCGGCCGCTTGTTGCTGCGGGCGACCTGGACGCGCTGGAGGGGGGTGAGGCTCTTGTAGATCTCCTCGCGCAGCTCGACGAGCTTCGCCTCGAGTGGGGCGATCTCCTTTCCGACGTCCAGCTCCTGCTCCGATGCGAGCTTCTTGAGCTCGTCGATCTGCTTCTCCAGCTCGAAGAGCGGCTTCTCGAACTCCAGGGTCGCAGTCGCCATCCGTGTCAGCTCCCGCGCACGAGGCGGACCCGCTCGTCGCCGAGCAGGGCCCGCAGGTCGGTCAGCGCGGCCTGGGTGGCCGCGAGTCTGAGCGTGCGCGACTTGAGGCGCGCCCGCGTGCCATTCCCATCGTTCCATCTGAGCTCGAGCGGCGGCGCGCCCGAATGCGACGTGGCGTGCGCATCGATCACGGCCCGCACGTCGCCCATCACGTCCGCCGTCACGGCGTCGCCCAGCGCCAGATCGATGGCGATGGAGACCTGCCCGTTGAGCCGCAGCTCGGCGAACGGCGTCACCGATTCCACGATGAACGTCGGGCTGTCGGCGTCCTGATCGCGCTTCGAGTACCCGCCCTTCATCAGGACGGGCACGTCGCTGCGGACGCGGTCGGCGAGCAGCCCCCAGCTCTCGGGGAAGACCAGCACCTCGGAAGATCCCGAAAAATCCTCCACTGTCAACCGGGCGAACTCGGCCCCCGACCGCTTGCTGATCTGGCGCTTGATCGCCGTGACCACGACGCCGAGGGTCATCGGCTCCGGGGTCCACGTGCCCAGCTGGCTCACCGTGTGGCTGGCGAACAGCTCGCACTCGACGCGGTACGGCTCGAGCGGATGGCCGCTGATGTAGAAGCCGAGGATCTCCTTCTCGCGCGTCAGCCGCTCCGACTCGGCCATCGGCGCGACGTTCGGCAGGACGCGCGGCGCGTGCGAGGTGCCGCTGCCTCCGTCGGCCGGTCCGCCGAACATCGACACCTGTCCCATCTCCCGTTCCTGCTGGGCGAGCGAGGCTTCCTGCATCGCCGAGTCGAGGGCGGTCCAGTACTGAGCGCGGTGGCCGCCGAGCCCGTCCATGGCACCGCTGGAGATGAGCGCCTCGAATACGCGCTTGTTGCAGGCGCGCAGGTCGACCCGATCCGTGAAGTCGTAGAACGACGTGAAGGTGCCCGCGCGCCGGGCCGACAGAATGGAATCGATCGCGCCCCGGCCCACGTTGCGGATGGCGCCGAGCCCGAAGCGGATTCGCTTGTCGTCGAGCACGGTGAACTTGTAGCCCGACTCGTTCACGTCCGGGGGAAGCACCTCGATGCCGAGCTCCCGCGCCTCGTTGATGAACTTCACCACCGAGTCCGTGTCGCCGATCGACGACGACAGGATCGCCGCCATGAAGTCGGCGGGGTAGTGCGCCTTGAGGTACGCCGTGTGGAAGGAGATGACCGAGTACGCAACCGAGTGCGACTTGTTGAAGCCGTACCGGCCGAAGGTCTCGATCTGGCCCGCGAGCTCCTCGATGATCTTGCGGTCGTAGCCGCGCGCGATCGCCTTCGAGGTGAACTTCCCCAGCTCGAGCTTGATGAGCTCCGCGTCCTTCTTTCCCACCGCCTTGCGCAGCACGTCCGCCTCGGCGAGCGAGATGCCGGCGAGCGTCTGCGCGAGCCGCATCACCTGTTCCTGATAGGTGATGACGCCGTACGTCGGCTTCAGGATCGGCTCGAGCTCGGGGAGCGCGTAGCTCACCGGCTCCTCGCCCCGCTTCCGCCGCTGATAGACCTTGTGCATCCCCGCGTCGAGCGGGCCGGGACGCAGCAGGGCGTTCGACGCCACGAGGTCGTCGAAGCTGTCGCAGCGGATGGCGCGCAGCATGTCGGTCGCCAGCGGAGACTCGAACTGGAACACGCCGGTGGTGCGGCCGGCGCGCAGCATCTGGTAGGTCTTCGGGTCCCTGGTGTCGACGGCGTCCAGGTTGGGCCGCGTCCCCGTGCGCGCCTGGATGTTGTCCAGGGCGTCGCGGATCACGGTCAGCGTCGTGAGCCCGAGGAAGTCCATCTTGAGCATGCCCGCCTTCTCGAGGCAGTTCATGTCGTACTGCGTCACGACGACGCTCTCGTCGCTCCCCGCACCGGCGCCCTTGCTCGAGACCGTAGCGATGGGGACGTACTCGTCCAGCGGGCCCGGCGCGATCACGACGCCCGCGGCGTGCACGCCGGTATGCCGCGACAGCCCCTCGAGGGCGATCGCGTAGTCCAGCAGGCGCGTGTAGCGCTCGTCGGTGCCGTAGAGCTTCCGGATCTCCGGCACCTGCGTCACGGCGTCCTTCACCGTGAGGCTGAACGCCGGCCCGTTCGGGATCAGCTTGGCCAGCGCGTCGGTCTCGGCGGGGGTGAATCCCAACGTCCTGCCGACGTCCTTGATGGCAGCGCGGGATTTCATGGTGCCGAAGGTGACGATCTGGCCGACGGACTCCTTGCCGTACTTCTGCCGGACGTACTCGATCACCTCGCCGCGCCGCTCGAAGCAGAAGTCGACGTCGATGTCGGGCATCGAGACGCGCTCCGGGTTCAGGAAGCGCTCGAACAGCAGGTCGTACTGGAGGGGGCAGACGTCGGTGATGCGCAGCGCGTAGGCGACCAGCGAGCCGGCGGCCGAGCCGCGTCCGGGTCCGACCGGAATGCCAAGGTCTCGCGCCGCCTTGATGAAGTCGTAGACGATGAGGAAGTAGCCCGCGTAGCCCGTGCGCGTGATGACGTCGAGCTCGTAGTCGAGCCGTTCCCTGACTTCCGCCGACAGCTCGTCGCCGTAGCGCTCCTGTGCCCCGGCGCGAGCGAGCTGCACGAGCAGCTCGTTCTCCGTCTTCACCTCGGGGGGCAGGGGGAAGGAGGGGACGTAATACTTCTTCTCGAAGGCGAACCCCGCCTCGTCGGCGATGCGCAGCGTGTTCTCGAGGACGTCGGGACGATCGGGGAAGCGCTCGCGGACTTCCGGGGCGCTCTTGAAGTAGAGCCCCCGGTCGTAGTGCATCCGGTTCTGATCGGTGTAGTCCTTGCCGAGCCCGATGCAGAGCAGGATGTCGTGCGCATCGTGGTCGCCGGCGGTGAGGAAATGCGCGTCGTTGGTGGCGATCAGGGGCAGGTTCAGCTCCTCGCCCAGCTTGATCATCGCGGCATTGTGCTTCGCCTGGCCCTCGGAGTCGTGCGCCTGGACCTCGAGGTAGTAGCGGTCCTTGAAGACGTCGGCGTACCACGACGCGGCCTCGCGCGCGCCCTCGACGTTCCCCGCATCGAGGTTGACGGCGATCTCGCCGGCCAGACAGGCGGAGCTGACGATCAGCCCCTCGCTGTACTTCGCCAGCAGCTCGCGATCGACGCGCGGCTTGGCGTAGAAGCCTTCGGTGTAGGCGAGCGACGAGAGCTTGACGAGATTCCGGTAGCCCACGAGGTCGCGGGCGAGCAGCACCAGATGGTAGTAGGGCTTCACGCCGGGGGCCGGCCGGCCCTTCACCCGCCGGTCTCCGGGGGCGACGTACGCCTCCATCCCGATGATCGGCTTGAGCTTCGCCTTCCGCGCCTTCTCCTGGAACTCCCACGCGGCGTGCAGATTCCCGTGATCCGTGATCGCCAGGGCCGGCTGTTCCAGCTCCAGCGCCCTGGCGATCAGGTCGTCGATGCGGTTCGCGCCATCGAGAAGGGAATACTCCGAGTGGCAGTGGAGATGAACGAAGGACATTTTACAAAGAATAGCGACCGCGGCCCCTCGCGTCAAAGGCGGGCGGATGGACAATGACGTGCGGAAGTGACTGAAAATCAACGAGTTAAGTGGATCCGGCGAGCGCTGCGCGCGCTCGCCGTCGTCGTGCTCGGCGTCGTCGCGTATCTCGTCATCGCGCCCACCGGCCGCTACCTCCTTCGCGGCGCGTGGGAGGAGACGAAGATCCTCGCCCGGCGCCGGCCGCTGGCCGACATTCTGGCCGACTCGGCCACGACGCCAGCGCTGCGCGCCAAGCTTCAGCTCGTCCTTGCGGCGCGCGCCTTTGCCGCCGAGTCGCTCGGGCTCGATGCTGGCCAGAGCTTCACGAGCTACAGCGAGACCGGGCACGACACGCTGACGCTCGTCGTCTCGGGCGCCTACCGCGACCGGCTGAAGGCCTACACCTGGTGGTTCCCGGTCGTGGGCCGCGTACCCTACAAGGGCTACTTCGACTTCGCCGAAGCACGGCGCCAGGAGCGCGCGTTGAACGCCCGCGGCTTCGATACGCGGCTCGGCGCCGTGTCGGCGTTCAGCACCCTCGGCTGGTTCAACGATCCTTTGCTGCCGTCGACGCTGCGATCCGATTCGCTGACGCTGGCGAACACGGTGATCCACGAGCTCACCCACAACACCTACTACGCGCCCGGTGGGGCGGTGTTCAACGAGAGCTTCGCCAACTTCGTCGGCTCGCGCGGCGCCGAGCGATTTTTCCTGAGCCGCGGCCAGCCCGCGGCGGCCGCCGAAGTCGCAGCGCGGTGGGACGACGAGAAGGTGATGGGGCGTTTCTGGGCGACGCTGTATGCACGCGTGGACTCGGCGTTCAAGGCGCATCCCGGAGAGGAAGCCAGCTCGGTCGCGGATCGCCTCGGCGCGCGCGAGGTGCTGTTCGGCGAGGCGCGCCTGGCGCTGCTCCACGAGCTCGCGCCGCGCCTCAAGACGATCAGCATCCGCTCGGTGGAGCGGGTGAAGCTGGACAACGCCGTGCTGATGTCGCGCCGCGTCTACCTCACCGATCTCGACGCCTTCGATGCCGTGCTGGCGAAGGACGGCGGCGACCTGCGACGCGCGGTGAAGGACATCATCGCGGTGGCGAAGGCCGATACGGCGAAGAAGCCATTTGATGCCGTCAGGCGCTTCACCGGGCTCGCGGTGCCGGCTGTCGCGAGCGACACCGGCGGAGGGCGCTAGCTCTTCGCGCCGAAGCGCCCCCGCATCAATGCGCGCAGGTCGACCACAGGGGCCGTGATCGGCGCCGCAACCGGCGCCTCGCCCGGATCCTCCACGACGACGCGTTGCATCGTCGCCCGCACGCCCCGGTCCAGAAAGCGCGAGAGCTGGTCGAAGGAATACTCGGCGCCGCGCCGAGAGCCGTAGACCTGCATCGGATACACGACCGCCAGCTCGTCCTTGGCACGCGTGAGCGCGACGTACATCAGTCGGCGCTCCTCCTCCAGCTCGTCCGGATCGTCGATCGAGCGCGAGGCCGGGAACCAGCCGTCCACCGCCCAGATCACGAACACCGCCTTCCACTCCTTCCCCTTCGCGCTGTGCACGGTGCTCAGCACGAGGGCGTCGGTCTCCGACTCCGAGCCCCCGGCCAGATCCTGCGTGCTCGAGGGCGGGTCGAGCGCGAGCGCCGCCAGGAAGGCGGTGCGCGACGGGTACCCCGCGGCGATCGTGCGGAGCTGATCGAGGTCGGCGAGCCGAGCCTCGGGCCGGTCGTACTTCTCCTTCAGCACCGCGTCGTAGATGGCGCGAATCGCGGCGATGTCGCTGCTCACCTTGGCGCCGTCCGTCTCGCCGTCGCGCGTGGCGAGACCGCGGAGCTGGCGCAGCAGCACCGACAGCGCCCGATGCGCCTCGCGCGCGCGGGGTGGGGGCACGAGATGGGTGAAGGCGTCGGGATCCCACGCGCGCTCCTGCATCGACGCCATCATCGCGCGCGCCGTGGAGTCGCCGATGCCGGGCATGAGCATGAGCAGCCGGTACCAGCTCACCTCGTCGCGGGGATTCTCGGACACGCGGAGGAAGGCCAGCACGTCCTTCACGTGCGCCGCCTCGAGGAACTTGAGGCCGCCCCACTTCTCGAAGGGGATCTTGCGGTTGGCCAACTCGATCTCGAGGTCGGCCGACATGTAGCCGGCGCGAAACAGCACGGCCATCTCACGCAGCGGCACTCCGCTCTCGTGCAGCTGGAGCACCCGGTCGACGACGAACCGGGTCTGCTGCGCCTCGTCCTTCGCCGTGACGAGCCAGGGCTGTTCGCCACCCTCCCGGCTGGTGTACAGGTCCTTGGTGAAACGCTCCTCGGCGCGCGAGATGACGATGTTCGAGAGAGCGAGGATCGGCGCGGTGCTGCGGTAGTTCTGCGCCAGCGTCACCATCGTCGTCCCCGGAAACTGGCGCGGGAAGTCGAGGATGTTGCGGAAATGCGCGCCACGGAAGGCGTAGATGCTCTGCGCGTCGTCGCCGACGACGGTGAGCTTGCGGTGGCCGCTGCACATCCCGCGAAGGATGCGCGCCTGGAGCAGGTTGGTGTCCTGGTATTCGTCGACCAGCACGTGGTCGTACAGGCCGGCGATCCGGCTCTGGAGCTCGGGCGATGCCTCGAGCATCATCGCCCAGAAGAGCAGGAGGTCGTCGTAGTCGACGAGGTTGCGCTCCTGCTTCCGCATCGTGTAGTCGGCGAAGAGCGCGGTGATCTGCGGCTCGTACTCCAGGAAGTGCGGCGCATCCCGGTGCAGCAGCTCGTCGAGCGGCAGCTCGGTGTTGATGTGGCGCGAGTACAGCCAGTGCAGCGTTTCCTTCTTGGGGAAACGCTTGGCGGTCTTGGCGAACCCCATGGCGCCGCGCGCGAGCTGCATCAGCTCCTCCGCGTCGCCCTGATCCATGATGGTGAAATCGGCGGGAAGGCCGGCCGCGGGGCCGAACTGGCGCAGCAGCCGGTGGCCGACCGAATGAAAGGTCCCCCCATGCACGCGCGCGCCGGCGGATCCGACGAGTCGCTCGGCGCGCGACAGCATCTCGCTCGCTGCGCGGCGGGTGAAGGTGAGCAGGAGGATCCGTTCCGGCGCGACCCCCCGCGCGACGAGCGCGGCGACGCGATGGATGAGCGTCCGCGTCTTGCCGGTGCCCGCCCCGGCGATGACGAGGAGTGGCCCGTCGCCGAAGGTGGCGGCGCGCGCCTGGTCGTCGTTCAGCGACGCGGTGAGGGCCTCGTCCGCGGCGGGAAGCTCGCGGGAGCGAGGACGGTAGAGGCGGGGACCGTCGGCCATGGCGGGAATATACGCTCCGGCCCGAACGTCTGCCGAAACATTGCCACCGCGCCGGCTTACACCGGCGCCAGCGCGATCGGGTCCAGGTCGCTCGGTGCGATGTGGACCGGCTCGAGGGTGAAGACGTCGGCGAATCCCTGGACGACGCGCTCGCGGGTGCGGCGGTCGAGCTCCGCGGTGTCCCCGATCTCCTTCGCGATGGAGGTCATCTCCACCTCGGCGATCCCGCAGGGGACCATGAGGTCGAAGTAGGAGAGGTCGGTCGTCACGTTGAGCGCGAAGCCGTGCCAGGTCACCCAGTCGCGGGCATGAACGCCGATCGACGCGAGCTTGCGCCCCTGGGTCCACACCCCCGTCTGGCCGGCCGACCGCTCGGCGACGATGCCGAAGGGCGCGACGGCGATCATGAGCGCCTCCTCGACGCGCCGCAGATACCAGTGGAGGTCCTTCGTGTGGCGCTTGAGGTCGACGATCGGATAGCCGACGAGCTGGCCGGGCCCGTGGAAGGTGACGTCGCCTCCGCGCTCCACCTCGAACAGCTCCACTCCACGCGCCGCGAGCAGCGCGGGTGACGCGAGCAGGTGGTGCTGCTTCGCCGACCGCCCCATGGTGACGACGGGGGGATGCTCGACGAGCAGCAGCAGGTCTTCCGCGATGGCCCCGCTGATGCGCGCCCGCGCCGCCGCCCGCTGGAGCTCCAGCGCAGCGGCGTACGGCAGGGTCCCGAGGT
>JABFYH010000066.1 GCA_013361335.1 Gemmatimonadaceae bacterium
TCACCATCGGAGGACTCGCAATGCAGACAGATCAACGCGTCGCACGGCTTTCACGTCTCGCCGCGGGCGCCACGCTCGCCACCGCGCTGGTATCCGGACTCGCCGCGGGGCAGCAGACGTCCAGCAAGAGCTCCGACTGGTCCGCCGTCGACCAGGCGCTCGGCCGCAAGGGCGCCGCGCAGCCGGGCGATGTCATGAAGTACAGCTTCCCGCGCAGCGATCTCCAGGTCACCGTCAATGGCGTGCAGGTGAAGCCCGGCTTCGCTCTCGGTTCGTGGATCGCGTTCAAGCGGACGACCGCGAGCGCGATGATGATGGGCGACCTCGTGCTCGCCGAAGACGAGGTCGCACCCGTCATGCGGGTGCTTCAACAGGGCGGCGTCGAACAGACCGCGCTCCACAACCACGTCCTCGGCGAGACGCCACGCGTGATGTACATGCACGTCATGGGGCACGGCGATCCGGCGAAGCTCGCGCAGGCCGTCCGCACCGCGCTCGGCGAGAGCAGGACGCCGATCGAGGCGCCGGCAGCGCCGGCCGCCGCGGCACCGACGATCGACCTCGACACGGCGGTCGTTGCTCGCGCGTTGGGCACGAGCGGCAAGGTGAACGGCGGCGTGTACCAGGTGAGCATCCCGCGCCGCGAACGCGTCACCGACCACGGCATGGAAGTCCCTCCGTCGATGGGCGTCGCCACCGCGATCAACTTTCAGCCGACGGGTGGCGGGAAGGCAGCGATCACCGGCGACTTCGTCATGATCGCGAGCGAGGTGAACCCGGTGATCCGCGCCCTCGAGCAGCACGGTATCACCCCGACCGCGCTGCACAGCCACATGTTGACGGAGAGCCCGCGTCTCTTCTTCATGCACTTCTGGGCGAACGACGACGCGGCCACGCTCGCGAAGGGGCTCCGCGCCGCACTGGATCAGATGGCGGTGAAAACGAGCGCGAAGAGGGCGACCCGGTGAAGCTGCTGCGGCTCGCGCGTCCACTTCGCGAAGGTTCCCGGCTCGTGACGTCGGTGAGCTGCGTAGAGGAGGGCGGTCCGCAGCAGCCCGGTCATGCGGAGCCCTCCAGCTCGCCGAGGAACGACACGAGGACGGCCGGAGACACTGCCGCTCGTCCTACGCCGTAGGTCCCGCCGATGGAACGTTCTATGCCAGCCCACTCCACGCTCACGGTTCTCGAAACGCAAACACACTCCAACGGCGAATCCCAATGGCCGCGATCGAGCTCGGCACCTACCTGCGCGGCAAGAGCCGGCAGTATCACGACTGCATCGAGGCCTGTGTGGCCTGCCTGGTCGCCTGCGAGATGTGCTCCGACGCGTGCCTGGACGAGAAGGACGTCAAGATGATGGCGCCCTGCATCCGGCTCGATCGGGATTGCGCCGAGGCGTGCGTCGCCGCGATCCGCAGCATGTCACGGGGTGGACCGCTGGCGAACGAGCTGTGCACGGCGTGCGCAGCAGCCTGCGACGCGTGCGCGAAGGAGTGTGAGCGACACGCGCAGCACGCCGAGCACTGCCGCGTTTGCGCCGAGGCGTGTCGCAAGTGCGCGGAGGCGTGCCGGAAGATGGCCGCGTAGCCGAGCGACGCGCCAGACTCACGCCCGTTGCAGCGTGAGCGTGAACGTGCTTCCCGCGCCCGTGGTGCTCTCGACCGTCAGGTCACCCCCCATGTCGCGCGCGAGATCGCGGCTGATCGCGAGTCCCAGCCCCGCCCCCTCGGCCGTGCGGGTGAGGTCGGACCGCACCTGCACGAAGGGGTCGAAGATGACCTCCAGCTTGTCGGCCGGGATCCCGACGCCGGTGTCGCTCACACGAAGGCGGACCGTGCCGTCGCTGCTCGCCTCGCACGAGAGGACGATGCGTCCGCCGGTGTCGGTGAACTTGATGGCATTCGAGAGCAGGTTGACGAGGATCTGCCGGAGCTTGTCCGCATCCGCATGCACCGAGAGGTCCGCGGGGGAGTCGGTCACTGTGAGCACGAGCCCCTTCGCCCGGGCCTGCGGCGCCACGAGTCCTTCGGCGGCCGCCAGCACGTCCCGCACGCACACGTCGGCGAGGTCGTAGTGCACGACGCCCATCTCGACCTTCGCGTAATTGAGCACCTCGTTGATGAGGCCGAGCAGGTGCCGCTGACTGCGCTGGATGCGCGCCAGATCCTCGCGCTGCTGTGGCGTGACCGGGCCACGGATGCCCATCTCCAGCAGCTCCGCGTACCCGCCGATCGCGTTGAGCGGTGTGCGCAGCTCGTGCGACATCACGGCCAGGAACTCGCTCTTCGCGCGATTCGCCGCCTCGGCTTCCCGCCGCGCGGCCTGCGCGTCGGCGAGCAGGCGTTCCCGTTCGGTCACGTCCACCGTCGTCACGAGGGCGCCGTCGACGCGCCCGTCGGCGTCGCGCACCGGGGCCGCGCTCAGGCTCACCAGGCGACGCGTGCCATCCGGGCGCTCGATCTCCGTGAGCTCGTCTCGCACCACCTCGCCCTTCACGAGTGCGCGCGCGAGCGGCCATTCCTCGCTGGCGAGCTGTCGCGCCCGTTCCTCGGCGGATCCCGGCGCACCGGGCCCTGGCCGGAACCCGACGAAGTCGCGGCTGTACGCGTCGACGGCGGGTGAAGCCGGCACCACGCCCCAGATGGCGACCGCGGCCGGGTTGCTCACGGAGTGTCGACCGCCCGGGGCCTCGGCGAACGTGACGCCGATGGGGAGGTGCGCGATCACCGCCGCGAGCCGCCGCTCGTTGGCCACGGCGGTGGCCCGCGCGCTGTCGGCTTCCGCCCGGGCTGAACGCTCGGCCGCCAGCAGTCGCTCACGTTCGGCCTCGGCCTGCTTGCGGTCGTGGATGTCGACCGATCCGCCGAACCAGCGGACGATCTCGCCCGTGTCCGGGTCGCGGTACGGCTCCGCGCGCACGAGGAACCACCGATAATCGCCCGCAGCCGAGCGAATACGGTGCTCGACCTCGAACACACGGCCGGTGCGCCGCGCCTCGTCGAACCGCTCGAGCGTGATGGCCGCATCGTCGGGGTGCACGTAGTCCGCCGCGATCTGCGCCGCCGTGCCGGGGTCGAAGGCCGCCCCGGTGTAGGCGGTCCACTGCCGGTTGAAGAACTCGGTCCGGCCCTGGTCGTCGGTGATCCAGACGATCTGCGGGACGGCGTCGGCCATGAGCCGGAATCGCGCCTCGCTCTCGCGGAGGGCGGCCTCGGCCGCCTTTCGCTCCGTGATGTCGCGGAAGTAGCACGCCAGTCCGCCGGTCGCGTCGTCCGGGTAGAGGCTCACCTCGACCCAGCGCCCGATCACGGGCGAGACGGCCTCGAAGTGCGCGGGACGACGCTCGCGCATGACGACGAGGTGCTGCCGGTACGCCTCGCTCCCCACCGCCTGCGGGAACTCGGTCCAGTAATGACGACCGAGCAGCGTCTCCCGCGCGCGGCCCCACAGCGCCTCGGCCTGTCGGTTGACGTAGGTGAAGCGGAAGTCGGCATCGATCGCATAGAAGGCGTCCCCGATGCTCTCGAGCGTGGCGGTCACCTGCGCGCGCGCCAGCTCGCTCTGCGCGAGCAGCCGTTCCTCGCTCAGGCGCCGCGCTTCCTCGCTCTCGACGCGCTCGGTGAGATCGACGTGCATCAGCGCGACGCCCGTGAGTGCGCCGGTCGCATCGCGCATGGGAAGGAAGTGCCCTTGCGTCCACGAGCTCCGGCCCACGCCGTCCAGCGCCGCGGCGTCGTAGAACACCAGCGGCAGGATGACCGCCTCCCCCTGGAAGGCGCGACGCACCGCGGGCAGATACCCCGCGGCTTCGAGCTGCGGGTCGGTGAGCACCGAGTAACCGGGCGGAATCGTGCGGCGCGTGAGGCCGAACAGCTTTTCGAACGCCGCGTTCACGGCGACGATCCGCCCGTCGCGGTCGTACACGACGGTGCTGAAGGGCGAGTGCTCGAACAACGCGCGGGCGAGGTCGGCGCTCACGCCCGCTGGTAGCGCGCTCTCGAACGCCATCCGCTAGCTCGCCGACGGCAAGGTGAGCGTGAACGTGCTGCCCTCCCCCACCGTGCTCTCGACCGTG
>JABFYH010000172.1 GCA_013361335.1 Gemmatimonadaceae bacterium
CCCCCGGTAGCCGACTAGCTACCGCGGACCTTGCTCCAGCATCCGCACCCCTGCCCCTTCAGCCCTTCCGCGAGCTTGTCGCGCAGAGCGTTCGGGGCGTCGAGCTGCACGCGCAGCTTCTTCACCGCCTCGAGGAAACAGGCCTGATACTCCTCGTACGACTGGCACTCCGTACACGAGGCGATGTGCGTGCGCAGCCGCTCGGCGCCCTCGGGGGTGATCTGATCGTCGAGGTAGTCCCAGAGGTGCCGCAGCACCTCGGCGCAGCTGCTCGAGAGGCCGAGCGCCTCGAGCTGCACGCGAGCGGGGGCGCTCATCGCGCACCCGCCGGCGTGAAGCCGAGATCCTCGGCGACCGTCAACAGCTTCTCCTGCAACAGGCGCCGGCCGCGGAAGAGTCGCGAGCGCACCGTCCCGATCGGCACGCCCATCACCTCGGCGGCCGACTCGTAGGTGAGATCCTCGACGTCGACGAGGATGACCGCCGAGCGGAAGGGCTCGGAGAGCTCGTCGATGGCATCGCGGAGCGCGGGAGCGAGGTCGAGTCGCGCATAGATGTCATCATAGCCCTTCTCGCGCGCCGCCGCGTAGACCGATCCCGCCGCGACGGCATCCTGCTCGCCATCCTCGAGATCGACGGTGGGCCGCTGCCGCTCACGCGAGCGCAGGAAGACGTTGCGACAGATGGTGAACAACCAGCGCCGACAATCGGTGCCGGGGATGAAAGTATGCCAGGAGCGGTAGGCGCGGAGGAAGGTCTCCTGGACCACGTCGTCGGCGTCGGCCTCGTCGCGCGTGAGCGAGAGCGCGAAGCGGTAGACGTCGTCGAGCCAGGGAAGCGCGTCACGCTCGAATGCGGCGTCGCGCTCAGTGTCGCCGGCGGAGAACTGGCTCCGGCCGACGCCAAGAGCCACGCCGGGGGCCCCGGAGTCGAATCCGGCAGCGTCGGGCGTGGCGAAAGTGGCCGTCGTCATTGTGGCCTCATTAGTTGATGAATTAACCATACACTCATCGAACCGAAATCGCAAGGCGTGGCTATGTTGCCAGCCATGCGCGCCCGCCTCATCGCCGCCTTCGCGGCCGTCTACGTCATCTGGGGCTCCACCTACCTGGCCATCCGCTTCGCGGTGGAGACGCTCCCGCCGCTGCTGATGGCTGGGGCGCGGTTCATCCTCGCCGGCTCGATCCTCATGCTCTGGGCGCGGCTCAGGGAGCGCGGCGCCTGGCCGTCGGCGCAGGACTGGCTCACCGGCCTCGTGAGCGGAGCGCTGCTGCTCTTCGGGGGCAACGGCACGGTAGTCTGGGCCGAGCTACGGGTCCCGTCGGGGATCGCGGCGTTGCTCGTCGCGGTCGTGCCGTTGTGGATGGTGCTGCTCGACTGGCTGCGGCCGGGTGGACGCCGGCCGCCCTCGCTGGTGTTCGTCGGCCTGGGGCTCGGTCTCGTCGGGCTCGGTCTACTCGTGGGGCCGGAAGCTTTTCAGGGAAGGAGCGGCGTGGACCTCGCCGGCGCCGGCGTGTTGATGCTCGGCTCGCTGTCGTGGGCCATCGGATCGCTCTACACCCAGCGTGCACCGAAACCGAGCAGCCCGAAACACGGCTCGGGGACGCAGATGTTCGCCGGCGGCGTGTGCCTCGTGGTGCTGGCGCTGGTGGTGGGCGAGGGAGGACAGCTCGATCTGGCGCACGCGTCCACACGGTCGTTGCTCGGCTTCGGCTACCTCGTCACCTTCGGCTCGCTGATCGGCTTCACGGCGTACTTCTACCTGCTGACGCACACCACGGCCGCCAAGGCCTCGACCTATGCGTACGTGAATCCGGTGGTCGCGGTGCTGTTGGGCTGGGCGTTCGCGAACGAGCCGGTGACGTCGCGCACGGTCGTCGCGGCGGCGGTGATTCTCGCCGGTGTGGCGATCATCACCGCGGCGCGCGGCGGTGGCGGCGTCAAACGGTCGAACGAGGAACGCGCGGCAGCCTGACCGTGAAGGTGCTCCCCTGGCCGGGAGTGCTCTCGACCGTCACGTCGCCGCCGAGCAGCCGCGCGAGGCGACGGGTGACGCTGAGGCCCAGCCCCGTGCCGCCGACTCGCCGCGAGGCGGCCTGCTCCACCTGCCAGAACGGCTCGAACACGCGCTCCAGATGCGCGTCGGGGATGCCGATCCCCGAGTCGCGCACGCGGAACACGACTTCGTCGCCGTCGGCGGCCGCGGCGAGCGACACCGTGCCGTGATCGGTGAACTTCACGGCGTTGGTGAGCAAGTTCACGAGAATCTGCCGCAGCTTGAGGAGGTCGGTCTCCAGGTGCAGCGCGCCGTCGGCGTCGGTCGGCAGCTCGAGCACGAGCGGCAGCTTCTTGGCGGCGGCCATCGGACGCACCAGCGACGCGGCCTCCTCGAACACCGCCCGGACGTCGACCTCCTGCATCGAGAGCTGCTCGCGGCCGGCCTCGAGGCGCGAGAAGCTCAGCACCTCGTCGATGAGCCCCAGCAGATGGGTGGCGCTCGCGCGGATACGGAGGAGCTGTTCCTGCTGGGCCGGGCTCACGGGCCCGGTGATCTCGTCGGCGAGGAGCGAGGTGTAGCCGAGGATGGCGTTGAGCGGGGTGCGCAGCTCGTGGCTCATCGTCGCCATGAACTCGGACTTGGCGCGGTTCGCCAACGCCGCTGCCTGGAACAGCTCGGCGTTCTCGATCGCCAGGGCGCTGCGCCGCGCGAGCTCCTCGGCGATCGGCAGGTCCTGCGCCGTGAACTGCCGCCCCGACTCGGCGCCGATGAGCGTGATCGCGCCCATGGTGTGACCGTGTGCGCGGATCGGGACGATCATCGCCGAGCGCATCCCCAGCGTGCGCAGGAGCTGGAGGTGGCCCTCGTCCGCTGCGGCGGCGACGAGCATCTCGTCCGAGATCTCGGGATAGAGCTCGGAGCGTCCGGACCGCACGACGGCGGGAACGCCCGTGGTCGCATCGGGATCGATGGGATAGCGTTCGCCGGCCTCGCGCGCCCAGCGCACCTTGTCCGGATCGGCGTGCGCCACGGCGAGCGTCTCGAGCTTGCCTGACGCGCTGACGAGCACGACGCTGCACCAGTCGGCGAGCGCCGGCGTGACGAGCTGCGCGACGCGATTGAGCGTGGCACGGAAGTCGAGCGATTCGGTGAGCACCCGCCCGGCGTCGGCGAGGAGCAGGTTGGCCTGCTCGCGGCGCCGGCGCTCGGTGATGTTGGTGGCGACGCCGACGACGCCGGCCACCTCGCCGCGCGCATCGCGCCACAGGCCGCGCGCCGCAAGGAAGTAGCGCAGGATGCCATCGACGGCCATGAGGTCTTCGCGGTGCGTCGTGATCCCCGTCTCGAGCACCTCGAGCTCTGCCTGGCGGAGATGGTCGGCGGCCTCCTTGCGCATGAACTCGTGGTTCGTATGGCCGACCACCTCCTCGGGGGTACGGTGCAGCACCGCGGCGCCCGCCGAGTTGATCGCGAGATAGCGTCCATCGCGGTCCTTCACGAAGATCGCGTCGGTGGTGTTGTTGAGGATCGCATGGAGGAGCGCCTTGCTCTCCTCCGCGCGCTGTTCAGCGGCGTGGCGGTCGGCGATGTCGCGGGTGATGGCGGTGATCACGCCGGCCGAGGGGACGATCCGGGTCTCCACCCAGCGGCCGAGGGTTGGGGCATGGCGTTCGAAGGTGACGACGCGTCGCTCGGCAGCGGCGCGGCGCAGCGCCTCCTCCCACTCGGTCCCGATCAGCTCCGGCGTGGCATCCCAGATGATGCGGCCGATGACGTCGTGCGGGTCTCGCCCGCCGCCGCGCAGATATCCCGTGCCGACCGCGTTGATGTAGAGGATGCGGAAGTCGTAATCGAGCACGGTGACGGCGTCCGGCAGCGCGTCGAGCGCTTCGGTGAGGCTCGACGCCGGAACGGTGGTCGCTGGACGGCGCATCATCCCTGCGTACGACGCGAGCGTCTCAGCTCTTGCGTCCCGACGTCCAGCCGTCCCGGATCGCTCGCTGCTCCGCCGTGGCGGTGGGGAGCTCCTCGATGCGCCAGCGCTCGTCGCGCACGAGCCGCAACCCCGCCCGCGCGAGCAGCGCGTCGTAGTCCAGATCGGCCGTGCCGCCGACGTAGCGCTCGAACCAGGGATGCATGTCTTCGCCCGCGACCTCGGTTGCGGCGAGTTCGACGTCGCGCTCCGTGTAGCCGCGACCCTGGAGGTAATACGTGGCGTTCGGCGCGTTCCAGCTCCGCCGCTTGAGCGCGTTGAAGACGTCGTCGAGCGCGCGGCGGTTGCCACTCTTCGCGCGCAGGTAGAGATCGAGGTACAGCGCGCGCCCAGCGCCGCCGGTGTAGTAGCTGAGGAAGGTGTTGCTGCCGTTGGTGGGCTGCTGCTGTACGGCGCCGTCCCAGAACGGCGCGTGGAAGGACGCCATGCGCGGCGAGACCTCGGTGCGGCCCGGCGCC
Organism: Gemmatimonadaceae bacterium; assembly: GCA_013361335.1. Taxonomy (GTDB): domain Bacteria; phylum Gemmatimonadota; class Gemmatimonadetes; order Gemmatimonadales; family Gemmatimonadaceae; genus AG11. Next base: position 4,451 of record JABFYH010000172.1, read on the forward strand.
GTGAGGTTCGCGCGGATGATGCCCGCCATCGACCGGTAGAACTCCGCGAGGTCGGTCACGCCGGCCCGATGCAGCGCCGCCTGCCCGTAGTACTGGGTCCATCCCTCGGCGACCCAGAGGCTCGGCTGGTACTGCTCGCGGGTGTAGTCGAAGGGGCCAAGGGCGGCGGGACGAACGCGCTTGACGTTCCAGACGTGGAAGTACTCGTGGGCCGCGGTGCCGATGCCGGGCAGCACGGCGAGCGAGTCCACCCAGGGACGCCGATCGATGATCTGGGTGGAGTACAGATGCTCCATGCCGTCGCCGCCCGGGTAGCCGATGTTGAACAGGAAGGTGTACTGGTCGAGCGGGGGCGGAGCGAAGACGCTGTTCTCGTAGCGCACGATGCGCTCGACGTCGCGCACGAAGCGCTCGCGCACGCCGCCGGGGGCCGCGCCGTTGTGGTGCACCATGGTGCGGTACTTCTTCCCGTCGACGACGAAGGAATCCACCATGAACGACGGGGCGATCTCCGTGGGCGTGTCGATCAGCCGGTCGTAGTTCTCGAACCGATACTCGCGCTGCCCGGCGCGGCGGGTGTCGCCGTTCAGGATCTGCCAGCCGGCGGGCGGGGTGATGGCGAGCGTGACCGGGTTCTGCTTCCGTCCATCGACGTACATGAACAGCGATGCGCCGTTCCAGTTCGCGTGCGCGGTATCGAGCACGCTGAAGGTGCCGGAGAGGGCATTGTCGAATGAGCGATAGCGGATGCGCGCGCCCTTGCCGCCGGTGGTCACGACCCACCGAGAGCCGTCGGACTTGGTCCAGGCGAGCGGCTGGCCGGCGGGATCGGTGGCGCGGAACTCCTGGATGTTCTTGGCGAAGTCCATCCTGGCGTAGCGTCCGGGCGACCAGACCGGCAACTGCAGGGCGAGCGTCCTGCCCCGCACGCCATCCACGTCCAGCTCGACGTCGTAGAGGTGCGTGGCCGGATCGGGCATCGCGATGCGATACGCGATGTGAGCCGGCCGCGACGACTGGGCGACCGCCGCCGAGTACAGCGGAGCACCGAGCGCGGCGAAAGCGGTCAGGAGGCGGAAACGCGACACGAGGGCGGAGGCAGAGGGAGAGTGACGAGCGCCCGGTCGGACTGGTGTCCGACCGGGCGCTGGAAGCTCTGGCGGCGACGTGCGGGCCGCAAGCGGCCGGCACGTGCGCGGGTCACGGATTCTTCGCTGCCGAATCCCGCTTGGCGTCGAGGAGCTTCTTGTTCTCCTTGTGATGCAACACGGTGGACTTCACGCCGCCGTGCTGCTCCGCCTCGATGACCTCGCCGGTCATCGCGTCGACCTTGACCGTGCTCTCCCGCTTGCTCTTGTTCAGCACCTGCACCGAGTAGAGCAGCCGCCCCTTCTCGGTCCTGAGCTTCGCCGAGCTGACCTCGCCGTTGTCGGCGTGGGCGCGGGCGATGGCGTACGCGGAATCGCCGGAGACTTTCGCCGTGCTGGCGAGGCTCTGATTCACCTGGACCTTCACCTTGGCGGCGCTGCTGGTCGGGTTGACCTGGCCGTTGCTGGTGGCGGTGGTCGACTGGCCGGCGGCGGGAAGCGCGATCGCCGCCGCGAACGCCGTGGCGATGATGAACCTGTTCATGGTGACCTCCTGATATGGGGACGAGCCCGCAGCCCGAGTGGGCGAGCCGTCGGGGTCCGCTGTTGCAGGATGCATGCACCACTGGCAGGCACGAGCGAAAAACCCGCTCGCGTCGCTCAGCGCCCGTCGAACCGTGGGATCCGCTTCTCCCGGAACGCGGTCATCGCTTCAGCCACGTCGCGCGTGCCGAACGAGTACTTGATATTGGTGAGCTCGTCACGGAGCGCGGCGTCCAGGGGGCGATCGAAGGTGGCGGCGAGCAGACGCTTCGTGAGGGCGTGGGCGATGGGCGCTCCACCGGCGAGCCGGCTGGCGTACGACGCCACCGCCGCCGAGAGCTCGGCGTCGGGCACGACCAGCGTCGCGAGGCCGATCCGCTCCGCCTCGGTGGCGTCGACGTCGCGGCCGGTGAGCAGGATGTCGTTCGCCCGCGCGAGGCCGACATGCCGCGGCAGGAACCAGCTCACCCCGGCGTCGGGGCTGAGGCCGCGTCGGACGTAGCCCGCGGTCATCTTCGCCGACGCCGCGACGATACGGAGATCACAGGCGAGGGCGAGCCCGAACCCTGCGCCAGCGGCGGCACCGTTCACGGCGGCGATCACCGGCTTCTCGCACGCGACCACGCCGCGCACCCACAGGCCGACCCAGGCGTAGGGATCGAGGCGGTCGGCGCGCGTGGCCGTCGGCAGCTCGGGCGGGGCCGACAGATCGAGGCCGGCGCAGAAGGCGCGGCCAGCGCCCGTGAGCACGACGACGCGGACGGCGTCGTCGATCGCCGCATCGGCGAGGGCCGCAATGAGCGACGACGCGAGCGCACCGTTGACGGCGTTGAGCTTGTCGGCGCGGTCGAGAGTGATGGTGCGCACGCCGTCCGGCGTGGACTCGAGCCGGAGATGGGGGTATTCGGGCATGTCGAATCATGGGATGACGACGAGGCGCTGTAAACCGTGATCCGTGATCCGTGATCCGTAACGACGAAGGGCACACCAGACTCAGTCTGGTGTGCCCTTCACGCCTTCAAACGCCTCTACGGTTCACCGTTCACGGTTCACGGTTCACGATCTCGGTCCATCGTCGCGAATGGGCGGCTGAGGGTCGACGCGATCTCGGCGAGGCGGATGAAATCGGTGCGGTACCCTTCGGGATCGTCGCCCTTCGCGCCACGCGCGAGCGCCACCACCTGCGGCCAGGTGAGGGAGCCGGCGTTGGGGGAGTTGCGCAGCAGCATGCCGAAGCCGGCGACCGCGCTGGCGAAGCGCATCGACTCGGAGGGAACGTGGCGCTCGTCGCCGCTCCAGCGCACCGGCTGGGTGAGCAGCACACTCCGCTCCCCGTCCGGCTGCTTGTAGCGCAGCGCCACGTGCAGGAGCTCATCGCCACGACCGCGCAGCATCGGCGCGCGCTGGTAGCGGAGCGGGGCGACCCCCGGGAGCGCGACGTCGAGCCGTTCGTCGGTCCGGACGATCTCGTACAACGCCGTCACGGCGTGGCCCGCCCCGATGTCGCCGGCGTCCTTCACGTCGTTCGCGAAATCCTCGTCGCGCAACAGCCGGTCCTCGTAGCCGAGGAGGCGATACGCCTGCACGCGTGTCGGGTCGAACTCGACCTGCAGCTTCACGTCCTTGGCCACGGTGAGCAGCGTCCCGCCCATCTCCTTGACGAGCATCTTGCTCGCCTCGAGCAGGTCGTCGATGTAGGCGTAGTTGCCGTTCCCCGCGCCCGCCAGCTTCTCCATCTTCTGATCCTTGTAGTTGCCCATGCCGAAGCCGAGGATCGTGAGGAAGGAGCCTTCGCGCCGCCTGTTCTCGATGAGCTGGACGAGCTCCGCGTCGCTGGACTGCCCGACGTTGAAGTCACCGTCGGTGCAGAGGATGACGCGGTTGTTGCCGCCGCGCAGGAAGTTCTGACGGGCGACGTCGTAGGCGAGGCGGATGCCGGCGCCGCCCGCGGTGGAGCCGCCGGCCTGCAGGCCCTCGAGCGCGCCGAGGATGCGCTGCTTGTCGGCGCCCGAGGTGGACGGCAGCACGAGACCCGCGCTCCCGGCGTACACGACGATGGCGACCCGATCCTCCTCGCGCAGCTCATTCACGAGGAGCGCGAGCGACTGCTTGACCAGACCGAGGCGATTCGGTCCCTGCATCGAGCCCGACACGTCGATCAGGAAGACGAGATTGCTCGCCGGCGCGCGGCGCATGTCGACGTCGCGAGCGCGGAGCCCGATGCGCACGAGGTCGTGCCGGCCATTCCACGGCGCTGGCGCGACCTCCGTCGTGATGCGGATCGGGTCGCGGCCCTCGGGGGCGGGATCGGCGTACGGGAAGTAGTTGACCAGCTCCTCGATGCGCACCGCGTCGCGGGGCGGGAGCACGCCGTTGGTGAGGAAGCGGCGGACGTTGGCGTACGACGCGCGGTCGACGTCGACGGAGAAGGTCGAGAGCGGGGCGACGAGGGGCGACCGGAACGCATTCTCGTCGATGTGCTCGTACGCCTCGGTGTTGCCGCTGTCCGCATGGAGCAGGTACGGGCGGCGGCGCTCGCGCGGGTAGGCCGGCGTAGCCGAGGCGATCGCGCCGCCGGCCGTCATCGGCCGCTGGCGGGCCGCTTCCTTCCGGACGGGAGGCAGACCCGTCGGGCGGTCCGGTACGGGGTAGGGCCGTGCTTCCTGCTCGCGAATCGCGTGGTCGGGGACCGGGCCGGCGTCGGTGACGACAAGATCGCTCAGCTCCGGCATCGTGGGAGTGAGCTGCGCGTCGAGTCGCACCGTGTCCCCGCGCACAGCGAGCGGGAGGTCCTGGCGCCCGTAGCCGGCGCGCCGGAAGGCGACGACGACACGTTCCAGGTCCGCCTGGCGGGTGACGCGGAGCGCATAGCGTCCGGCGGCATCGGTGAGCGTGCTGCTGGCCCGGTCGACGACGGTGACGCTGACCTGGCCGATAGGTCGGCCGCGCGGATCCGTGACGCGTCCGGTGACGACGGTGCTGCCGGCGCGACGCGCGTGCTCCGGAGCGCGCGCGGCGACGACGGGAACGAGCAGGGTGGCGAGCAGCAATGCGGCGCGGCGCGGCCGCGGAAGAATGACGAACATGGCGAGCCTCGTGTGAAGGAGTTCGCGGGGGAGACGCCCCGCGTCCGGCCACTTGCACACGAGGGGGCGCCCCGGGCGCCGTTCTCCGGTATATTCCGTCTCGACCGTCCACCTTTCCCCAATGCCCGCGCGTCGCACCCCACCCTCCAGCCGCACCGCCAAGACGATGGGCGCTCGTGGCGCGCGTCCCGCCGCCGATTCCGCCGCCGCAGACGCGCCGCACGGATCGCGGCCGGAGCAGGTCTATCTGCGCCTGCGCGATCTCATCGTGCAGGGGCTCCTCGCGCCAGGCAGCCGCGTGGTGGAGACGGAGGTGGCGACGCGCCTCGGCGTGAGCCGCACGCCGGTGCGCGAGGCGCTGCAGCGGCTACAGCAGGAGGGGTTCGTGGTGGGGGCGCCGGGCGCGCAGCAGGCGCGCCTCACGGTGGCTCCGCTGACGCGCGCCGACGTGCACGAGCTGCTGAACATCGTCGGTGAGCTCGAGGGGTTGGGCGCGCGATGGGCGGCGGGGATGCCGATCGCCGAGCGTCGGACGTTGACGAAGGAGCTGAAGGCGCTCAACGCCGAATTCCACAAGACGGGGCGCACGGCGCCGATCGATCACGGGCGGATGTACGAAGCGGACGAGCGGCTGCACCGCCAGATCGTGGTCGCGGGCGCGGGCCCGCGGCTGATCGCGTTGCACGACAGCGTGAAGCCGCAGGCGGAGCGCTACATCCGGATGTACATCAGCATGCTCACGAGCGACATCCGCGCGTCGGTGGCCGAGCACGAGCAGATGATCGACGCGATCGAGGCGGGGCTGCCGGACGATGCGCAGGCCGCGGTGCAGACGAACTGGCGCCATGCGGCGGAGCGGATCGGCCGCGTGATCGAGGTCGCGGGCGAGCGAGGGAGTTGGTAGTCGCGGCGTGCGGCGGCGGGGAGCGGGGCGGTCGTGCGGGGTGAGGCGTACGGCGCGCCGTGCGGCGTCGCGGGGTGCGGGGTGCGGCGGGAGAATTCGGAACTGGGGTCGGTGGGGGTAAGGCGGTCGAACGGCGTTGCTCCCTGCTTCTCACGCCATCATCCAACCGATACCGCGTTCCGACAGAAACGCCCCCCGCGTCCGCCGTCAGCCCGCCGTGCCCACACCAGCACCCGCCACCGAATCCCCACGCCGTACACCGCCCGCCGCCCGCCGCACGACCACGCCGTGCGCCGTACACCGCGCGCTCGCGCTCCACGCTCATCCTTCGCTCAGCTCGTCCCGCAGCTTGATGAAGCTCTCGTAACGCGCGCGACTCACGTCGCCGCGGGCGACGGCGTCACGCACGGCGCAGCCGGGTTCCACGCTGTGACGACAGTCGGCGAACCGGCAGTGCGCGAGGAAGGGGCGGAGCTCGGGAAAGCAGTGATCGAGCTCCGTCGGTGAGAGCGCCCACATCCCCACCTCGCGCAGGCCCGGCGTGTCGGCAACGTAGCCCCCGCCCGGGAGCGGGTGCAGGTAGCCGCCCACCGTGGTGTGGCGTCCCTTGTTCACCGACTCGCTGATCTCGCCGACGCGCAGATCGAGGCCGGGGAACATCGCGTTGAGCAGCGACGACTTGCCGACGCCCGACGGACCGGTGAGCACGCTCACCTGACCGGCCAGCGCGTCGTGCAGTGCCTCCAGCCCCTCCCGACGCTTCACGCTGGTGTAGTGCACCGCGTAGCCGGCGCGCTCGTAATCCTGCCAGCGTGCGCGCGCCGCCTCGGCGCCGCCGACCAGCTCGACCTTGTTGATCACGATGCGCGAGGCGAGATCGTTGGCCTCGGCGATGACGAGGAAGCGGTCGAGCATTCGCGGATGCGGCTCCGGGTTCGCCGCCGCGAACACCACCACTACCTGATCGACGTTCGCGGCGACGATCCGTTCCCCCTGGCCGCCGCCCGGCGTGCGCCGGGCGAGCTGCGAGCGGCGTGGCAGGATCTCGGCGATCGCCGACGCATCGTTCACGTCGTCGCGCTCGAGCACGACGCGGTCGCCGATGGTGAGCTTGAGCGTGTCGGCCGCCGACGCAATGGTGTCGCGCCGCAGGGAGCCGTCGGCGCGGCGGCCGGCGTTGGCCTTCTTCACGCGGCCGCGGAGCGAGGCCTCCACCACCGACCCGTCGTCGCGACGCACGCGCCACACCCCACCGGTGCCGCTCAAGACCACGCCCTCCTGCTCCGGCGCGCCGACCGCCTCGGACGTGACGTCGGCGCTCACGAGCCTCCGTCCACGTCCGGCGCGCCCTCGTCCCGCATCGCGTCCCACCAGCGTCGCGTCGGCGCGCCACCCGCACGCTCGGCGATCAGCGCGTGCAGCGCGGCGCGCACCTGGCCGAGGGTCAGCGCGCCGACGATGGCGCGGGCATCCGCTTCGGTGTCCGCCTCGGCGAGGAAATCGGTCTCGAGATGCCCGACGGGGGAGGTGCCGCCGATGCGCCCCCACTGCACGAAGAGCAGGTACGCGCCCCAGGGCCGCTCGGGCTCCCCGGTGGGCGATGCGACGATCTCCACGCTGTACGAGAGGCCATCCGTGCCCTCGAAGGCCGCGGGACGGCCGTGCACCGCGGCGTAGCCGCCGATGGTGTTGGCGTCGCCGCGCGAGTGATCGGCGGGGAGATGCTGGCCGGCCATGACGGTGGCGGGGAGCCTACTTGCGTCCGTGGAGCGCCTCGCGAATGACGTTGCCCGTGATGAACGCGACGTTGGCCGGGCGCTCGGCCAGCCGGCGCATGAGATACGGGTACCACTGCGTCCCGAAGGGCACGTAGCAACGCATGCGGTAGCCCTCCTTCACGAGCGATTCCTGAAGGTCGCGGCGGATGCCGTAGAGCATCTGGAACTCGAAGCGATCGGGCGCGATCCCCTGCTCCTTCGCCCACCGCTTGGCCTCGGTGATCATGGCCGGATCGTGCGTGGCGATGCCGGGATAGTGCCCCTTGAGCATCAGCTCGCGCATGCACTTGATGTAGTTCGCGTCGACGTCCTTCTTGTCGGGGTACGCGACCTTGGCGGGCTCCTTGTAGGCGCCCTTGCAGATGCGCACGCGCGCGCGCAACGCGTTCATGTGCTCGACGTCGGCGAAGGTGCGGTAGAGGTAGCTCTGGAGCACGACGCCGACGTTCGCCTTGTAGGCCGGATACAGCCGCTCCTCGAACAGCTTGAGCGTCGCCTCCGTGTACTCGCTCGACTCCATGTCGATCCGCACGAAGGTGTCGTACCGCTGCGCGCGGGTGAGGATGTCCTGCATGATGGAGACACAGAGCTCGTGGTCGATGTCGAGCCCCATCGCCGTGAGCTTCACCGACACGTTCGCGTCGAGCCTGGACTCCTTGATCCGGTCGAGCAGCTGGAGATACTCGTCGCGCGCGGCACGCGCCTCGGTCTCGGTGTGCACGCTCTCGCCCAAGAGGTCGAGCGAGGCGGTGATCCCTCTGGCGTTCAGCTCCTTGACGGCCGCGAGCGCTTCGCTGACCGTCTCGCCGGCGACGAATCGGCGGGCGAAGTGCTTCGCGAGCCGGTTGTTGCGAACGAACTTGAAGACGCGCGGCTGATTGGAGAGGTAGAGCAGGGTGTTGCGGATCATTGAGCCTCGAGACGACGACAGCCGGCGTGGGACCGGGAGGAGCGTGGGAATGTAACCTGAGCCGTCGGGGGCGGTGAAGCTGCGACCATGGTCACGAACGGCCGGTGCCGGGTCGTCAGCGAGGACGGACGTCGATGCGCAAGATCGGGTATGGTCGCCCGACGGCAAGGCGGTCGTCGAAGAGGTTCCAGGTCGTGAAGCCGTCGTCGGACTCGGGGTCGAGCAGGTACATCACGAGTGGGGCCGTATGTCCCGCGACGGCCAGGAACAGCCTTCGTCCAAGCGCCGCCTCCGGCGCCGGGTGCCAGTGGCCAGCCAGGCGCACCTCGTGATGACCCTGAAATGCACGCGGTGACCGCACGATCGAGTCGACGACGAACTCGTCCGCTGCCGCATACACGCCGCCCTTCTGCGGCAGCAGGCCGTGCAGCCTCAGGCGGGCGACGAGCGCCGTATCGTCCTCCGACACCAGATAGCCGAGAGGTCGGCGGACGCGGAGGCGCGGGACGAAGCGGTCGAACACCGGCATCGTCCGCGTGCGAAAATCGCCAGTGCGACGGAGACCGCGGGGCACGCCCGGCTGCGTCCGCGACGAATCGCCAGTGCGGGCGAGCACCTCGTACGTCACCGGCTGTCCGGGCGCCTGCTCCGGGAGGGCCGAGCGGAGGGGCACGACCTCGTCCGGCACGCTGTTCACGAACTCCTCCCTCACGCGCGCTCGCGCGACGATCTGTTCCCCCCGCTCGGCGACGAGCGACAGAAGCTGCCTGGTGAACGCATACGTGCTCTTCACCCGCCGCTCGAAGGGATCGTGCGAGTACGCCTCGCTGAGGATCGAGATGCGGTTGCGCAGTCCGTAGTAGTTGGTGCCGAACCGCGGGCGATGATCGTACGTATACCACCCGGAATGCGTCGTGTCCGTGCTCACCTCGTTGCCGAACGCGTCGCTGAAGTTGCCGTAGTCGAACGTCTCGTAGCCCTCGCGGTCCCGCACGCGCGTGCGCAACTCGGTCAGCAGCGTCCGCGTGTAGTCGCCGAGCGGGGCCGCCGGGTTCAACGACGGCGAGTAGGTCAGCGCGTAGCCGTGAAAGCTGCCGTCCGTCGTGTGCAGGTCGACGAAGACATCGGGATTCCAGGCATTGAACATCGCCAGCGAAGCGCGCGTCTCCGGCGCCTCGGCCTTCACGTAGTCGCGGTTGAGATCGAGCCCCTGCGCGTTCGGGCGCTGGCCGACGAGCTCGGGCCCGTTCTGCTCGGTGCGCTGCTTGTCCTGCGGACCGAAGCGCTCGTTGCCGTCGGCGTTGTAGATGGGGACGGCGATCAGCACGATCGAGTCGAGCACGCTCGGTCCTTTCGCGAAGGCGAGGTCGCGCAGCATCGCCAGCAGCGCCTCTTTCCCCTCGACCTCGCCGGCGTGGATGTTCCCCTGCACGTACACGATCGGGCGCCCGGTCGCGCGCGCCTCGGCCGGCGTATGCACGAGCGGGCGCGACGCGATGACGTACGGGATCTCGCGTCCCTCGACGGTCTTGCCGATCGAGCCGAAGGCGTACGGCGCGCCGAGCGCCCTCAACGAGTCCAGGAAGGCGACGACGTCGGCATAGTGCGAGGTCTCGAGATAGTTGGTGCGCTCGGCGCGCGTCGCGGGACGAGGCGTCTGCGCGGCCGCCGTCCCGTGTACGGCGGCGGCGCACAGCGCCAGGGCACCGATGGCGCGCCGGCTCACAGGTTCTCGAGCAGGAAGCGCGTGAACGAATTGAACAGATGGACCGAGGTGTTGCCGCCCGAGATGGAGTGCGTGCGGTTCGGGTAGAGCAGCATGTAGAACGGCTTCCCCGCCGCCTCGAGCTTGTTGGCGTACTGATAGGTGTTCTGCGGGTGGACGTTGTCGTCGCCGGTACCGTGAACGAGGAGCAGGCGCGCCCTGACGCCGTTCACCCAGGTCTGTGGGGAGCCCTCGCGGTAGCCGGTCGGGTTTTCCTGTGGCGTCGAGAGGAAGCGCTCCGTGTAGATCGAATCGTAGAGGTTCCAGTCGGTGACCGGCGCGACGACCAGCGCGGCCTTGATCACGTTGCCACCTCGCCCCGCGACGTTCGCAGCCATGAACCCGCCGTAGCTCCAGCCCCAGATCCCGATGCGGTTCGGGTCGCCCCAGCTCTGCCGGCCGATCCACTTCGCCACGTCGATCTGGTCCTGCGTCTCCTTCACCCCCAGGGTGAGCTGCGTCGTCTTGCGGAAGTCGCGGCCGCGCCATGCCGCGCCGCGGTTGTCCACGCAGACGATGACGTAGCCCTGCTGCGCCATGCTCTGGTGCCAGAGATAGCGGGTGCCGCCCCATGCATCGCTCACCTGTGGCGACGCGGGCCCTCCGTACACGTACATGAGCACCGGATACTTCTTCGTGCTGTCGAAGTCCGCGGGCACGATGCGGTAGCCGTCGAGCACGAGGCCGTCGGGCATCGGGACCTTGATGAATTCCGGCTGACGGACGGCCAGTCGCGCGAGACGGCCCTTCAACGCCGCGTTGTCCTGGAGCACCCGGATCACGCGCATCGAGGGCAGCGCGTAGAGCGTGGCGACGGCTGGCGACGAGATGGTGGAGTGGATGTCCACCGCGTAACGCGCGTCGGGGCTGATGTTGAAGAAGTGGGTGCCGGGCTGCGCGGTCACGCGTTCCATCGTCCCGCCGGTCAGCTTCACGCGATAGGTGTTGCGCTCCATCGGGGTGGGCGCCGCCGCAGTGACGTACACGACGCCGTTCGCCTCGTCCACCCCGGTCACGCCCAGCACGTCCATGCCGTCTGTGGTGAGTTGGCGGACGATCTTGCCGTCGCGGCCGTAGAGGTAGAGCTGGCGCCACCCGCTGCGGTCGGAGAGAAAGAGGAACTGGCGCTGCCCGCTGCCGATCCAGCGCAGGTCACCGTTGTGGACGTCGACGTACGCGCTGTCCCGGTCGGTCATGATGATGCGTCCGCGCCCGGTCGCGGCGCTGAGCAGCATGACGTCGACGCGATTCTGCTTGCGCGGCACGCGCTGCACGACCACCGAGTCGCTCCCCACCCACTCCATGCGCGCGAGGTACTGGCCGGTGTCGGGCCCGACGTCGAGCCAGGTCGGGCGCGCGGTGCTCAGGTGAATGACGCCGACCTGCACGCGCGAGTTCGGCTCACCCGCCTTGGGGTAGCGCAGGGTCGTCACCTTGGGATACAGCCCCAGCTCGTCGGTGATCGGCATCGCCGGCACGGCGCTCTGGTCGAATCGCCAGAAGGCGATCTGCCGCGAGTCGGGGCTCCAGCGGAAAGCATCGCGGAGGCCGAGCTCCTCCTCGTAGACCCAGTCGGTGGTGCCGTTGATGATGTTCTCGTTGCCGTCGGCGGTGAGCTGCTCCTCGCGGCCGCTCGCGAGGTCGGTGACGTACAGGTTGTTGTCGCGGACGAAGGCGACCTTCCGTCCGTCGGGCGACACCTTGGCGAACATCTGGAGCCCGCGCTTGCGCGAGACCGGAGTGAGCTTGCCGGTGCGGAAGTCGTAGACGGTGAACAGGCCGCGGGTGTTCGACCGCCAGACCTGCACGGAGTTGTGGAAGAGGATGGCCATCTGCTCGTCGCCGCTGAGCGTGATGTCCTCGACGGCGAGCCGCTTGCCCTCGGCCGCGAGCTGATCCGCCTTGGCGACGACCGTCTCCGATCCGGTCGCGATGTCGACCTTCACCAGCTCCGTGCCGCCGTCCTTCGCGGGTCTGGGGACGATGTAGGAGCTTCCGGAGCTCAGCCAGGCCGGCTGGGGGATGCTCCCGCCGCGGAAGTCAGGGGAGGCGAAGATGCGCTCGACGGTGATCCGGCTGGGGTCGCCGGTGGTCTGGGCGCCGAGTGGGGCAGCGAGTGCGAGTGTGAGCGCGATGCCGGAGCGACGGACGAGATGCATAGGGCCTGGAGAGGAGGAGAAAGAATGTTACCGGGGCGGAGCGGATGAGCGGTAGAGCGGAGGAGCGGATGAGCGGAACGACGAAGGCACACCGAACCTGGTCGGTGTGCCTCGCACGCTTCTCCGTTCTTCCGCTCCGCCGCTCAGCCGTTCATCGGCTCAGCCGTCGTCCTCGGGCTTCGTGGCCGGCACCGCTTTGGCGCGGGTCTCGGCCGCTGCCGCCGGGGGTGCGCCCTGGTCGATGTCGCCGCTGACGTTGCGCTGGAACTTGTTGAGGTCGGCGTCCTTGGCTCCGGCGCCGACGAGCGACTTGATGGCGTTGACGCCCGCTTCGACCGGGACGCCGCGCGACACGAGGTCGGCCAGCACGGTGAACGGCAGGGTGAGCGAGCGCCGGAGACCGCTCTGCTTCTTCATCTTGCCCAGCTCGACGGCGGGAACGCCGGCGTGCATGGCCGACGCGGCCGCCTTGATCTCATCGGCGCTGGCGACGGTGCCCAGCGCGCGATGGGCGCTGGCCATTTCGAGGGTGAGCGACCGGACGGCGGCGACGATGCGCGGTCCGTCGGCGCCCTTCCCCATCCCCTCGTAGACCTTCTCCATCAGCGGCTCGACGGGGAGCCCCTGCGCGCGGGCCGAGTCGACGAGGGCGGTGATGGCCGCGCGGGAGGGCGCGTCGAGGCGCGGCATGATTCGCGGATCCTGCGCACTCGCCTGCGCGAGCGCGGCGCTCACGAGGGCGAGGGTGACGAGTCCACGGGCCGGCCGGCTGTTCATTTCGTGCTGTCCTCGACGACGAGTGCGCTGCTCGGGAGGCCGAAGTCGTCGCCGGCGGAGCGCGGGGCGTTCGGGTCGGTCACCCATTCCTTGCCGTTCACGACGAAGGCGTAACGGTGCACACCGGCGGGCACGGGCGCTGTGACGCTCCACACACCCTGATGGTTCGTGGCGACGAGCGCGGTGTCGTTCAGCCCCCAGTCGTTGAAGTCGCCGACGACGGCGACGCTGCGGGCGTCGGGGCGCACGAGCACGAACTGCACCGGCTCGCGGGGCGAGACGGTGGCGACGCCGGCGGGCCGGCTGCGCATCACGCCGAGGGTGACCATGGCGACCACGCTGGCGGCGAGGGCGGCGGCCCAGCCGGGATGATACGTGACCCGGGTGAAGCCGCCCAGCCAGCCGCCGACGCCGTGACGGCGGCGCTGCGCATACAGGCGGCGCACGCGCACCATCACGCGGCGCTCGAACGACTCGTCGAGCCGTACCGGCTGCCGAAGCTCCTCGACGATCAGCTCGAGCGTCGTCCGTCCCCACTCACCCATTGTGTACCTCCCTCAACAGGGTGCGCAGCCGGTCACAGGCGCGCATGACTCGCATCTTCAGGGCCGAGACACCCACGCCGGTGATCTCGGCCATCTCGTCGTACCCCAGGTCCTCCACGTACTTCAGCAGGAACGCCTCGCGTTGGTCGGCGCTCAGCTCGCCGAGGGCGCGCTCGATCTCCTCGCGCCACATGGTCCGCTCGGCCGGGTGCTCCTGCGACGCCTTCATCAGGGCGCCTTCGTCGTAGACGAACGTCTGCCCTCGACGCACGCGCCGTGCCCCACTGGTCCGACACCGATTGACGAGGATCCGGAAGAGCCAGGCCCCGAAGCGCTCAGGCTCCTCGCACCGCGCCAGCGATCGGTAGGCGCGCGTGAAAGCGTCCTGAAGGGCTTCCTCCGCGTCCTCTCGGTTCCCCAGCATGTGCACGGCATACCGAGCGTACCGGTCCCGATACCGCGAGACCAGCGCCCCGTACGCGTTCACGTCGCCATGCAGCACGCTGGTGACGAGCGCGGCGTCCGAGCTCTCCATACCGTCTGGACCTTCTCTCAAATCACACCGTCACAGTGGAGTGTACGCAGCATCGCGTATGTATCGTTGGATTCGCGCGCCCAACGCCCCGCAAACATCTGAGTAATCTACGGCAGCGGGTGGCCGTGTGCCGGATAGAACCGCTCCCGGGCCCGCGCCTTCGCCACCAGGACCCCCGCCGGCTCGAAGCGCCCCGGAAACCGGTCGTTGAGCGCCTGGAGCTCGTCCACCACCCGGCCGGCGCCAAGACTGTCCACGTACCGGAAGGGGCCCCCGCGAAAGGGGGGGAAGCCGATCCCGAACACCGCCCCGACGTCGCCGTCCCGGGGTGAGCGAAGCACCCCCTCCTCCAGGCAGCGGAGCGCCTCGTTCACCATCGCCAGCACGCAGCGCTGCTGGATCTCGACCGGATCCAGCTCCACCCGTGCCGCGCCGTTGGGCAGCAGCTCGTACACGCTGAAGTCGACTCCGTTCTTGGTGCCGGCGTCGTCGTACTGATAGAACCCCTTCTTGCCCTTGCGTCCCGTGCGCCCCGATTCGACGACCCGGCGCAGCGACTCGCTGGAGGCCATCCGCTCGCCGAACGCCTCGTACAGGACCTGGCCCACCTTCCCGCCGACGTCGATACCGACTTCATCGAGCAGGGTGATCGGACCGACGGGAAAGCCGAACGTCGTCAGCGCGGCATCCACCGACTCGATCGCCGCGCCCTCGTCGAGCAGCCGACCCGCCTCGTTCATGTAGGCGGACAGCGTGCGCGTGGTATAGAAGCCCGGCGCGTCGTTGACCACGATCACCGTCTTCCCGAGCCGCTTCCCGTACGCCACCGCCGTCACCGTCGCGTCGCTGTTTGTCCGCGGCGTGACGATGACCTCCAGCAGCGGCATCTTGTGCACGGGAGAGAAGAAGTGCATCCCGAGCACCCGCCCCGGCCGGCTCGCCACCTCGGCGATGCGCGTGATGGGGATGGTGCTCGTGTTGGAGGCGTAGACGGCGGCCGGCGCGAGGAGGGGCTCCACTTCGCGCAGCACGCGGTGCTTGAGGGAGAGATCCTCGAACACCGCCTCGATCACCAGCGTCGCGCGGCCGAAGCCGGCGTAGTCGACGGTCCCGCCGGCGAGCGAGAGCTGATCGTCGTACTGCAGCCGCGTGATCTGCTTCTTCTTCACGCGCCCGCGCAGCACCTCGCTCACCGCGGCGATGCCGCGCGAGACGCGCGTCGTATCGGTGTCCTTGAGGCGCACCGGCGTGCCCTGCTGCACGGCGACGCTCGCGATGCCCGCGCCCATGAAGCCGGCGCCGATGATGCCGAGCGTGTCCACCTCGTGCGGCTCCGGCGCCGGCTCGTCCACCCCGGGGTCCTTCTTCAGCGCCGTCGTGGCGAAGAACAGGAAGACGAGCTGCTTCGATTCCTCGGAGACCGCCATCTCGCCGAAGGCCCGCGCTTCCGCCTGATAGCCGGCGTCGTGCCCCTTCTCGTATCCGGCCTGGATGGCCTGCAGAGCGGCAAAGGGCGCGGGATAGTGGCCGTGCGTCTTCTCCTCCACCCCCTCGCGCGCCTTGCGAAACACGAGCGCGCGGCCGAGCGGGTTGTCTTCCAGCAGCACACCGGCAGCGCCGCGATCCTTGGGCGAGCGACGCCCCACCAGCGTCTTGTCGGCGAGCTTGCGTGCGCGGTCGATGGCGACGTCGGCGAGGATGGCGGGATGCACCAGCTCGTCGACGAGCCCCATCTGATAGGCCTTCCGCGCGCGCACGTTGCGGCTGGAGAGGATCATGTCGAGCGCGCGCTGGAGGCCGATGAGGCGAGGCAGCCGCTGCGTACCGCCCGCGCCCGGGATGAGCCCGAGCTGTACCTCGGGGAGGGCGAGCACCGTCTTGGGATGGTCGGAGGCGATGCGATACCGGCACGCGAGCGCCGTCTCCAGGCCGCCGCCGAGACACGCGCCGTGAATCGCGGCGACGACGGGAATGTCGAGCGACTCGAGCCGCGCCAGCAGCGCCTGGCCGCTCCGGCTGAGCGCTTCGGCCTCGCCCGCCGTCTGCAGCGTGAGAAACTCGTCGATGTCGGCGCCGGCGAGCCAGGTGTCGGGCTTGCCGCTCGCGAGCACGACACCGCGCACGGCGCTGTCGGCCGAGAGCCGGTCGAAGGTCGCGGCGAACTCGGCGCGGAGCGCCGCGGTCACCTTGTTCACCGGCTCGCCCGGCAGATCGATCGTGACGACCGCGATGCCGTCGACGTGCTCCAGCGTGAGGGCGGCGGTCATACGCGCTCGATCACCATGGCGTGGCCCATCCCGCCGGCGGCGCAGACGGTCATGAGGCCGAACTGCCCGTCGCGGCGGGCGAGCTCGTTGCAGAGCGTGGTGAGGATGCGGCCGCCGGTGGCGCCGAAGGGATGCCCGATGGAGATGGAGCCGCCCATGACGTTGAGCCTCGCGCGATCGACCTCGCCCACGGGACGGCTGTAGCCCGCTCGCGCCGCCCACGCCTTCGACTCGAAGCCGTGGAGGTTGCAGAGCACCTGTGCGGCGAAGGCCTCGTGCATCTCGATGAGGTCGATGTCCTTGAGGTCGAGCCCTGCGCGCTCGAGCGCGACCGGCGCGGCGAGCACGGGGCCCATGAGAAGCTGCTCCCCCGGATCGAGCGCGGCGTAGCTGTAGCTGCGGATGTACGCCATCGGCTTGTATCCGAGCGCGAGCGCGCGCTCCTCGCTCATGAGCAGCACCGCGCTCGCCCCGTCGGTGAGCGGCGACGAGTTGCCGGCGGTGACGGTACCGTACTTCCGGTCGAACACCGGCTTCAGCGCGCGCAGCTGCTCCATCGTGGAGTCCGGGCGGATGCCGTTGTCCGAGGTCATCGCCGCGAACGACGGCGGCACGAACAGCGGCGCGATCTCGGCGGTGAGACGGCCGTCCTCGGTCCCCGCGGCGGCGAGGCGGTGCGACCGCAGGGCGAAGTGATCCTGATCGGCGCGGGGGATGGCGTTGATCTTCGCCATCTTCTCGGCCGACTCGCCCATCGACTCGCCGGTGGACGGTTCGGCGATCGCCGGGGTGATCGGCACGAGGTCGCGCGGGCGGACACGCGCGAGGGCGCGCACGCGGCCACCGAAGCTCTTGGCGCGCGACGCGGCGACGAGCGCCTCGCTCATGCCGCGCGAGTGCAGGATGGGAACGTTCGACAGTGACTCCGCGCCGCCGGCGATGATCGCGTCGGCGTGGCCGAGGGCGATCTGGTCAGCGGCGTCGGTGATCGCCTGATTGGCCGAGGCGCAGGCGCGGCTCACGGTGAACGACTGCACGCCCTTGGGGAGCATGGGCAGCAGCGACACCTCGCGGGCGATGTTCGGCGCCTGCACCGACGGGACGACGGTGCCGTAGACGACCGCTTCGATGAGCCTGGGGTCGATCTCGCTCCGCTGGATCAGCTCAGCGACGACGCGCTTGCCGAGCTCGATCGCCGACAGGGACTTGAGCGTCGTGCCCGAGCGGGCGAACGGGGTGCGGAGCCCCGCGACGATGGCGACGCGGCGGCCCGGCGAGCCGAAAGTGGGCATGGAGAAAAGCTACCGGCTCGCCCACGGGCCGACCAGCGGCCGACGGACCTACCCGCGCGCCGTCGCCTGCGCCCGGGCTCGCATCACCGCGCGCGCGCGGCGGCGATGGGTCGCATCGGTCCACTGTTTCCACGGCCACATCGTGCGCCACGCCGTGAGGGTCGCGCCGCGGACGGTATGGCGCAGCCCGTCGGGCGACGGCTCGCGGTAGCCGATCTGGATGAGATGGCGCTGGAACGCCTGCGATTCGCGGTCGATGTAGGCGAGACGCTCCGCCTCGGTGGCACCGCGGGTCGTCGGCAGCGGCGGCACGGTGCGCGCGCGGCGCTCGACACGGAACCGATGCAGCGCGTAGAGCTCGCGCGCGTCGTCGACGCCGGTGAAGCGGACGACATCGTGGCCCGGCGGGGGAGGCCACATCACCGTCGTGCCGGAGTTCGTAGTATACAGCCGGTGGCTGTCGGTGAACTCGGTGACGAAGGTGATCGTGCGGGTCAGCTTCGGCGTTTCCGTCGCCCCCGAGACGATGCAGACGATGTTCGCCAGATCCCCGGTTGCGGCGTGCTCGAGCAGCGCGCCGACCGATCGCAGCTCCGCCGGGCTGCCATGCGTGATCCGGTGTGGCGCGCCGAAGCCGGCGGACATCACGGCCATCTCCATCACGGCGATCGATTCGCGCACGCAGGGATGGATGCGGTACTCCTCCGTGCGGGCGACGGTCCGCGCCGCCTCGATGCGGAGGGGCTTCGAGCGGAGCAGAATCTGCGGGCCGTTCACGTACCGCGTCACGCTGGTCTGCACGGCGATCGCACTGTCGATCGCGGCGACGGCCGTATTGAAGGCAGTGAAGAGCAGACGAAAGGGAAGCGGGAGCCGTGGATCGACGTGCAGCGGGCCCCTCCTGCCGGGCATGTCGGCTACGTTCTCGGTCGTCACGGGCACCTCGGCGTCGGCTGCATTAGGTTCTCAGGCCCATCCACCTCTCCCCTTCGCCTTTCATGGACGATTCGCTCCCCGTCGGCGCCACGCGGGCCACCCCCGCCGGCCGCGCCGAGGCGTGGCAGGCGCTCGGCGCGGCCCCGTTCGACGTGCTGGTGGTGGGGGGCGGGATCACGGGCGCCGGGGTCGCGCGCGACGCGGCACTCCGGGGGCTGCGCACGGCCCTCGTGGAGCAGGCCGACTTCGCGAGCGGCACCTCCAGCCGCTCCTCGCGGCTCGTCCACGGGGGCGTGCGCTACCTGGAGCACGGGGAGCTGGGCCTGGTGTTCGAGTCGAGCGCCGAGCGTCGGACGCTGCAGCGGATCGCGCCGCATCTGGTGCGGCCTCTCGCCTTCACCTGGCCGGTGTACGCCGGCGCGCGCGTGCCCCGATGGAAGCTCGCGGCGGGACTCACCCTGTACGATCTGCTCGCGCTCTTCCGGAACGTCGGGCGCCACGAGCGGCTGAACGTCGCCAGGGTGCTGGCGCGCGAGCCCCGGCTGCGGACAGAGGCGCTCCTGGGCGGCGCCCGGTACTGGGACGCGGCCACCGACGATTCGCGTCTGACGCTCGCGACGGCCCGTTCGGCGATCGCCGCCGGCGCCGTGGTGCTCAACCATGCGCGGGTCGTCTCGCTTGCCGTCGCCGATGGGCGGGTCACGGGGGCGCGGGTCATCGACGCGAGTGGCGGCGCGAGCACGGAGGTCTCAGCGCGGGTGGTGGTGAATGCGGCCGGCCCGTGGAGCGACACCGTGGAGCGCATGGCGCACGGGACCGCGCGGCCGGCGGTGCGCGGCAGCAAAGGGGTGCACGTGAACGTGCCCCACGCGCGCATCGGCAACACCGGCGCGCTGACGCTGCTCGCGCCGAGCGATGGGCGGGTGATGTTCGTGCTGCCGGCGGGGGAGTTCACGATCATCGGCACGACGGACACCTACGAGACCGTGGACCCCGATCAGGTGCGCGCCTCGGAGGCGGACGTGTCGTATCTGCTCGATGCGGCGAACCATTTCTTCCCGTCGGCGCGGCTGGTGCGCGAGGACGTCGTGTCCGCGTGGGCCGGTCTGCGCCCCCTCAAGGCGGAGGGCGACGCCGGCGATCCGAGCGCCGCATCACGCGAGCATGCGATCGCCGAGCAGATGCCGGGGCTGGTGACGGTGACCGGAGGCAAGCTCACGACCTACCGTGCGATGGCGCGAGAGGTGGTGGATGCCGTCGAGCGGTCGATGGGACGCCGGCGCAGCCAGGCCCGGACGTCGCGCCTGCCTCTCGCGGGCGGATCGATCGGCGACGTGGCGGGAGCGATCTCGGAGGCCGCGGCGCTCGTCGGCGACGGCGCGGTGGCGACGCGGCTCGTGCACGCGCATGGAGACGCGTGGCGTGAGGTCTGGGCGCTCGCGGCCGCGGACCCGGCGCTTCGCGAGCGCGTCGACGCCGACCGCCCCTATCTGCTGGCCGAGCTCGCGTACGCCGTGCGGCACGAGCTCGCGCTCACCCTGGGCGACCTGCTGATCCGCCGCGTGCCGTTGGCGTTCGAGACGCGCGACCACGGGCGGAGCGCCGCGCGGCGGGTCGCGGCGCCGGTGGCCTCGTGGCGGCGGTGGAGTGCGGTGGAGATGCGCGCCGCGATCGCGGAGTACGATGCGGAGGTCGAGCGAATGTTCCGCGTCGAGCCACGCGGCGCGCGCTGAACGGCTCCCGACACTCGCGTCGCGAGTGTCGGGGTGACATCACGACTCAGATGTCGTCGGGCTTCTGGTCGTGGATGGTCTGGAGCTCGGTGACCTTGAGCTGACGTACCATGGAAGGGAGCTTCAGATAGGCGATCTCGCCCACCTTCTTGCCGAGCAGGGCGCGGCCGATGGGCGAGGACATCGTCACCTGCCCTTCCTCGAACTCCAGGGCGTCGCCGAAGACGAGATCGTAGGTCTCCGTGAGGCCGGTCTTCTGGTCGGTGACGACGACCTTCGAGCCGAGGCCGACGCAGTCGGTCGGGATCTGGGTCAGGTCGATGGACGACAGCTTGCTGAGCCGCTCGCGCAGCTGGCTGAGTCGCGCGCGCACGAACTGCTGCCGCTCGAGGGCGGCCTTGTACTCGCTGTTCTCGCGGAGGTCGCCCATCTCGACGGCTCTCCGGATCTCGCTCGGCAAGGTAACGTTCAGCTCGAACTGGAGCTTTTCGACTTCTTCCCCGAGCTTCGACTTGAGCGCTTCGATCATCGGATTGCTGGACTGCGGGACAGGAAAAAAAGGGGGCGCCGAGCCGGGGGCCGGGCGCCGTCGCCATGTCCCTTCATTCTATCGCGGCCGGTCGTCCGGGGCAATTCGGGCGCGGCGATGAGCTTGGAGGTGACGGAGGTCGAGCCGGGGGTGGCGCGGTTGCGGCTCCGGTCGTGGCAGGGTCGGCTGGCCGGCTACGAGGTGAGCGCCTACCTGCTGCACGGTGTGCTCGTCGACACCGGCTTTCCGCACGCGGAGGCGGCGCTCGCCGCGGCGCTCGACACGCTGCGACCTCGCGGCGCCGTGGTCACCCACTGGCACGAGGATCACGCGGGGAACGCGCCGATGCTCGCCGCGCGCGGGTTGCCGCTGTGTATGCGGCCGGAGTGCGAAGCCACGCTGCGCACGCGGCCGGTGGTGAAGCTCTACCGTCGGATCGTCTGGGGATGGACGCCGAGGCTCGGCGCCGCGCGGCGCGACTTCGATCCGGCGCCGCTGGAGATCCTTCCCTTGCCCGGCCATACGCCCGACCATGTCGTGGTGTGGGATGCCGACCGGCGCATCCTGGTGTCCGGGGATCTCTTCCTGGGTGTGAAGGTGCGGGTGGCGCATCGACACGAGGCGCCGCGGCGGCTGTTGCAGAGCCTGCGACGCGCGGCGGCGCTGGAGCCGCGACTGCTGCTCGACGCGCACCGGGGCCCGGTGCGGGATGCGACGGCCGCGCTGCGGGCGAAGATCGCGTGGATGGAGGAGACGATCGGCGCGATCGAGGCGCGACGGGCGAGTGGGGAGGCGCCGCGCGCCATTGCGCGCGTGGTGCTGGGGCGTGAGGGGCTGGTGGGCTACGCGAGCGGTGGGGAGTACTCCAAGCTCGCGTTCGTCGATGCGGTGCTGTCGGGGACGTGAACGGTGAACGGTGAACCGTAACTACGAAGGGCACACCAGGCTCAGGCCGGTGTGCCGTTCACGCTTCTTGATGCGGTTACGGTTCACGGTTCATGGATCACGGTTCACCGGTGCATCGGCAGCTTCGCGTCGGTGTCGCTCGGCTCGGTGGGCGCGCCGCCGGCCTTCGCGAACTCGTCGCGCAGCACCTTCATGTTGTGGGCGCGCTTGTCGAGCAGGCGCTTCAGCTTGCGCGGCGCGTGGCGCGCGTGGGCGTACGCCGTGAGCAGCGGCAGCGCGACGGTGGTGTCGAGGTAGCAGACCACGGCGTCGGGGAGGCGGTCCGGATCGATCTTGCCCCAGCTCACCGCTTCCGCCGGCGTCGCGCCGGAGAGCCCGCCGGTGTCGGGGCGGGCGTCGGTGATCTGGAGGAAGTAGTCGTGCCCCTTCTCGTCGATGCCGAGCACTTCCTGGATCTGCGGCTCCGTCTGGAGGGCGAAGTTCTTCGGGCTTCCGCCGCCGCAGATCATGATCGCGCTCCTGCCGTTGCCGCGCTTGGCGCCGAGGACGATCGACGCCGTCTCGTTGACGTCGGCGTTGGGATCGATGACGCAGCGATTCCCCTCGAGGGCCAGCGCGGCGACGTTCATGCCGATCGACGAGTCGCCGGGCGAGGAGGTGTAGATCGGCACGCCGCACTCGTACGCGACGCCGAGCAGCGACTTGTTGCCGATGCCGAGGGTCTTCTCGCGCTCGCGCACGTACTTCCCGCAGAGCGCGTGGAACTCGGCGCTGCTCATCGGACGCTGGAACTCGGGGCCCTGAATGATCTTCCGGAAGAACGCGTCGGTGCTGAGGAGGACGTCGTAGTCGAAGAAGATGTCGTAGATGCGGACGATCCCCTCCTCGCGGAGGACCGTGTCACTGGCCTGCGCATTGCCGCGGTGCATCGACAGGCCCAGCCCGAAGTGCGTGTCGTGATAGAGGTTCGCGCCGGTGGAGATGATCCAGTCGACGAACCCGGACTCGATGAGCGGGATGAGCGACGACATGCCGAGGCCCGCCGGCGTGAGGGCGCCGGTGAGGGTGAGGCCGACGGTGACGTCGGGCTCCAGCATCTTTCTGGTGTACAGTTGGCAGGCTTCTCGAAGGCGCGCCGCGTTGTAGGCCTGGAAGGTCGAGTCGATGAGGTCGGCGGCGGTCTCGCTGCCGTCGATCCGGCGCGGCTCGATCTTGCCGCCGCTGAGGAACCGGGACCCTTCGTGGGCGGTATGCTGCGCGCCTTTCTTCTCGCGCTCCTCGGCGGCCCGCTTCTGCTCGCTCTTGTTGCCGGCGGCCGATGCCTTCGCCTTGCCGGTGCCGTGGCGGGAGGCCTTGAAGCCGCCGCGGGCCCGAGCGTCATCGTTGGAGTTGTCTTTCTTCTTGGCCATCGGGATCTCGTGCAAGGGTTCGGATGAGCGGATGAGCGGATGAGCGGATGAGCGGCGGAGCGTGAACGGCACACGGACATTGTCTGGTGCGGCTTTCACGCTCGTCCGCTCATCCGCTCCGCCGCTCCACCGGCATCCGATCAGACATTCCGATTCACCGTCTGGCCCTGCGACGCCGCGTATGCCTGGATCACGGCGTTCGCTGCTTCGTGCGGGTCGTCCGTCAGCAGCATGAGGTCCAGATCGCCCGGGGAGATCTTCCGCTCCGTGAGGACGCGCGTCTGGAGCCAGCGGATGAGCCCTGCCCAGTAGTGGCGGCCGAAGAGGATCACCGGGAACTGGTAGATCTTGCCCGTCTGGATGAGCGTCAACGCCTCGAAGGCTTCGTCGAGCGTGCCGAAGCCGCCGGGGAAGATGATGAACGCGCTCGAGTACTTGATGAACATCGTCTTCCGGACGAAGAAGTACCGGAAGTTGACGAGGGTGTCGACGTACGGATTGGCGCCCTGCTCGAAGGGGAGCTCGATGTTGCACCCGATCGAGCGGCCGCCCCCTTCCTTCGCGCCCTTGTTCGCCGCCTCCATGATGCCGGGACCGGCGCCGGTGATGATCGAGAACCCCGCCTCGGCGAGGAGGCGCGCCGTCTCCTCCGCGGCGAGATACTGCGGGTCGTCGGGGGCGGTGCGCGCCGAGCCGAAGATGGAGACGCCGCGCTCGACCTTGGCGAGGTTGTCGAAGCCCTCGATGAACTCACCCATGATGCGCATGACGCGCCAGGTGTCGGTGCGCGTGAAGTCACCGGGTGCGCGGCGATCGGCGACCGGGGCCTGCAGGAGCTTCTCGTCCTCGGTGACGGGGCCGGTGAAGTCCCGGAGGTCGTCGTCGACCTTCCGGGCGGCGCCGCTGCTGCGCTTGGGGGTGAGCTGCGACGGTGGCGTGCGACCGGCGGCGCGGTGGCCTTCCTCGGTCCGCTCGCGAAGGCCTTCGCGGGATGCGGCCTGCGCGGCGGCGAGACGCTCCGGGTCGGCGCGCTTGCCGGTCGCGGTACGCGGGGCTTTCGCGGCGGGCGACGACTTGGCGGGCCTGGCGTCGGACGCCGGCGTCGACGGTCGGCGGGAGTCGTCGGTGGCCGTGGACTCGGCGGCCGGCGTGCGCTTGCTCGCCGGCGTGGGGCGGCGCTTGGGAGTTGCCATGCGGGAGTGTAGTCACGGGATGGCGCTTCACGCCAGCGCTGGCGTGCGCGGTCGGCAGGCGCGTACTTACTGGCAGCGCAACCTGCCCGATCTCTATGTCTTCGACGTGCCTGTCAGTCAGCGGTGGTCCTCGCCGAGCGTGCCGGCGCCTGACTTCGGTGCGTTCGGTGGCGATAGGGGATTCGGCGATCCACCCATGATCGTGTCGTGACCGCTCCCTGCCCTCTGCTTGGCTTCCGCGTGACCATCGAGCCCGCCGCCGGGGTCGACGGGCTCGAGGAGCTCACCGATGCCTGGCTTCACCTGCTCGAGCGCCGAGGGCTGCACTGCACGGGCGGGGGCGGCCTGAACCGTCTGGCATTCGTCGTCGTCAGCGACGCCGCGCAAGCCACTGAGAACGATCGCGACGCCGCGCGCAGCTGGCTGGACTCGCGGCGCGACGTGTCGTCGTGGCAGGTCGGTGACCTGGAGGACCTCAGCGGGAACGATCGATGAGAGGCATCGGCGCCAGCGTCGTCGTCGCCGTGATCAACGGCTTTCTCGCGGGCTTCTTTCTCGCGCAGTACGTCACGCGGGGCGGCGGCGCCGCGGCCGCACCGACCACCTGGCTGGTTCTCACCGTGGCCTTCGCGGCGCTCGCGATCTGGCGCGTCAGCCTGATCCTGCGTGCCGTGCGCCGTGCCGCCGACCGGTCGCGCGCCCCCTGAACGGGGACACAGGCCGGCCCCCTGGACGAAAGCGGCCAGGCCCCACATCGTTGCTGATCCACCGCCACCGGGAGAGCGCATGTCCATCGGCATCAAGACGACCGGCGTCCATCACGTCGCGCTGCGCGTGAGCAACCTGTCCCGTGCCAAGCGCTTCTATACCGAGACCCTCGGCTTTCCGGTCATCGCCGAGATGCCGGACCTCGTGCTGTTCCTCGCCGGTGGAACGGCGTTCGGTCTGCGCGCGCCCTCCGATCAGACGCCGGCCGGCGACTCGTTCAGCCCCCATCGCGTGGGGATCGATCACATCGCGCTGGCGTGCTCCGAGGAGACGGAGCTGGAGCGCGTGGCTGACGCGCTGGCCAAGGCGGGGATCGAGAACACCGGCGCCAAGATGGACGAGACGCTCGGCAAGCGATACGTCGCGTTCAAGGATCCGGATCGCATCGCCTGGGAGTTCTACATGGCGTGATGCGGGGCGGCGAAGGAGTGCATGGCGGACTGCTGCACCTCCGCGTCCGTCGGTGTGTCAGTCCGCCGCTTGTCCGACGCCGCTCCCGAGCCCGGTCATCATCCGCAGGAGCCCATCCTGCGTCGCGTCCTGACGTCGCACCTCGCCGACGAGCCGTCCCTCACGCAGCACGAGGATTCGCTCGGACAGGGTGATCACCTCCGGGAGCTCGCTCGAGATGAGCAGGATCGCCGTCCCCTGCTCCGCCAGCTCGCCGATCAGCGCGTGAATCTCCGCCTTGGCGCCGACGTCGACGCCGCGGGTCGGCTCGTCGAGGATGAGCACGCGCGCCCGCATCGCCAGCCACTTCGCGAGCACCACCTTCTGCTGATTGCCCCCGGACAGCCCGCCGACGACGACATCCGGGCTCGCCGCCCGCACGCGCAGGCGCGCGAAGTACTCCGTCGCCATGCGGCGCTCGCGGTCGCGCTGGATCCACGACAGCCGCGACAGCCGCCAGAGCGAGGGGAGCGACGAGTTGTGCAGCGCGCTCGCCATGAGCACCAGCCCCTGCTTCTTCCGATCTTCCGGCACGAGAGTGATGCCGGCGGCGATGGCCGCGTCGGGACTGTCGATCTCCACCTTCGCACCGTTCACATAGATCGCGCCGCTCGTCGCGCGATCCAGACCGAACAGCGTGCAGGCGAACTCGGAGCGTCCCGCGCCCATCAACCCGGCGAGCCCGACGACCTCCCCGGCCCGCAACGTGAGCGAGAGATCCTCGAACTTGCCGGGCAGCGTCAGCCTCTCCACCCGCAACACCTCGTCCCCCGCGCCGGTGTCGCGGTGCTTCGGGAGATACTCGGCGATGGAGCGGCCGATCATGAGCTGCACCAGCTCGCCCTCCGTGAGACCGGCAGTGGGTCTCGTCGCCACGTGGCGGCCGTCGCGCAGCACGCTCAGCGTGTCGCACAACCGGAAGATCTCCGGCATGCGGTGCGACACGAAGATGCAGGTGACCCCGCGCTGCTGGAGCCGACCCATCAGCGCGTAGAGCTGGTCGGCCTCCACCTGACTGAGGCTGCTCGTCGGCTCGTCGAAGACGATGATGTCCGCGCCGCCGCCGACGGCCGCCGCGATCTGCACCATCTGCCGCTGCGCGATCGGCAGCTCGCCGAACGGCCGACCGACGTCGAGCACCGTGCCGGTCTCAGCGAGCATCGCCGTGGCGCGACGCTCCATCTCCCGCCGATCGAGCAACCCGCCGCGGGACGGCAGCGCGGCGAGGCACAGATTCTCGGCCACGGAGAGATTGTCGCAGAAGGCGAGCTCCTGATGCACCATCGCGATGCCCGCCATCTGGGCGTCGCGCGGGCTGTCGAGCCGTACCTCCCTGCCATGCACGAACAGCTTGCCTTCGTCGGGGCTCTGAAGCCCCGCGAGGATCTTGCCGAGGGTGCTCTTGCCCGCGCCGTTCTCGCCGCACAGGGCGTGGCAGGAGCCGGCGGCGATCTCCAGGGAGACGTCGCTCAGCGCCTGCACGCCGGGAAAGCGTTTGCTGACGTGCTCGAAGCGGACCGCGGGCTCGCCCATCACGCTCACATCTTCAGGTATTTGTCCGGCACGTCGGTGAAGCCCCAGTCCTTGAGCTGGCGCGCCCACTGGCCGAGGTTCTCCTTCGAGACCCGCACGAGCTCCATCGAGATCACCGGCGCCGCCGGATCCTTCTTGTGGACCACCTTGTCGACGATCGTCTCCACGCCGACCTTGCCCCAGTTGTACACCGGTTGCGCGAGGAGGACCGGCGCGATCCCGCGCTCGACGTACGGCAGCTCGACCGGCAGCGCGTCCACGGCGACGATCTTCTGCTTGGCCGGGTCGAGATCGCTCAGCAGCGTCTGGGTGAACAGCGGCCAGGCGCCGACCATCGCCCAGCCACGCACGTCCGGATAGGCGTTGTTCACGCGAATGACCTCGGCAGCGGCGTCCTGCGGGGTCTCGATGTGATTGAACACGCCCGCGATGGTGATGCCGGGATACTTCTTCGCCTCTTCCTTCACGCCCTGCACCCGGTGCTGGAGGTTGGGGGCGTTCTGGTTGCCGGCAAGGATGGCCACGCGGCCCTTCCCGTTCATCTGCTTCGCCAGCTCGGTCATCACGGCCTGGCCCGTCTTGACGTCATCGACGCCATAGTAGGCGAAGCGCTTGGACTGCGGCGCATCGCTGTCGAAGGTCATCACGGCGACGCCGCGGGCGACGGCGTCGTTGATCGCGCCGGTGACCTTGCCGGCGTCGGAGGCAGCGATGAGGATCGCGCCGGCGCCGTCGTTCACCGCCTGCCGGATGCGCTGCGCCTGCACCTCACCGTCTTCCTGCGGCGGGGTGAGCCAGGCGACGTCGATCGTCATCTTCTCCTTCGCGGACAGCTCCTTCGCGGCCGCCTCGGCGCCGGTCCGCGCGGCGAGGAAGACGGGGTTGTTGGAGCTCTTGCCGATCATGGCGATGGTGAGCTTCTTGCCCGCCGCACCGCCGGCCGCAGCGGCCTGCGTCGAATCGGCGGGCTTGTCGGACTTCGAGCACCCGGCCGCAGCAAGGAAGGCAACGGCGAGGACGAGTGTCTTCTTCATCACGTGTTCTCCATTAATCAGTCGTTCCGAGTGTGAACGGCAAGGGACTTTGTTTGCCATGGAGGCACAGAGAACACGGAGGACTGCACCAAAGCTGTTCTCGGTGTCCTCTGTGGTCTCTGTGGCCAAACGATCCTGCTGCTGGATGCTGGGTTGGCCATGCATGGTCGGTAGACACGACTGCTTCTCAAGCTGCCGTCTTGAGCTGCTCGCGGGCGAGGCTGAGGCGCCGCGCGCCGGCGCGCGTGCTCCACTGGTCGACGACGACGGCGATGATGATCGCGCAGCCGATCACGATCCACTCGTAGTTCTGGTCGAAGTGCAGCGTCCGGATCGACTGGCGGATCAGCACGATGAGCAGGGCGCCGAGCATCGCGCCGAGCGCGCTCCCCTTCCCGCCGATCAGGCTCGCCCCGCCGACCACCGCGGAGGCGATGACGTACAGCTCGTAGCCCTGGGCGTCGCCCGACGAGGCGGAGCCGTAGAAGCTCGCCCCCAGAAAAGCCGCGAGCCCCGCGGTGAGCCCCGAGACGGCGAACACGCCGATCTGGATCCGCGACAGCGAGAGTCCGGCGAAGCGACTCGCCTCCACGTTGCCGCCGAAGGCGAAGATGTGTCGACCCATGACCGTGCGCTGCAGGTAGATCGTGCCGAGGACCATCATCGCGAGCATCGTGAGCATCGGCACGGGATACAGCGTCGACGGAAGACCGAGCGGCGCCTTGACGACCGCCGTGAGCGGCGTGGGCACGATGATGCTCTCGGCCTTGGTCGCGACGAAGGCGATGCCGCGCAGAATCCACATCGAGCCGAGCGTGATGATGAACGGATGGACCCGGAGCCCGACGACGAGCGCGCCGTTGAGGAGACCGCAGAGCAGGCCGACGCCCAAGCACACGGCAAGGCCGACGAAGACGGTGGTAGCGCCGCCCGCCGGTCCCATGGCCCGGAGCACGAGCGCCATCGACACACCCGCGAGGGCGTAGATGGACCCGACGGAGAGGTCGATGCCGCCGGAGATGATCACCATCGTCGCGCCGATGGCCATGATGGCGAAGAAGCTCGCGTCGGTGGCCGTCTGGACGAGCGTGTTGGCGTTCCAGAAGTTGTTGATCGACGCGCCGGTGGAGAGGTCGGGGTGCGAGCCGGCGAGCAGCGCCAGCGCGAGGGTGACGAGCACCACGACGAGCACGAGCCCGCTCTCCTGCGACCCGACGATCCGGTGGACGATTGTACGCATTGAGTTGGGTCGGATGAGCGGATGAGCGGATGAGCGGAGAAGCGCTGCTAGGCGTTCAGGCCTGTGCTCGGCACCGGCTGCACCGACTCCGGGACCAGGAAGGGCTCGGTCGCCTCGGCGCGCATGGCATCGCGGTCACCGCCCTCGACCACCACCTCACGCACCATCGCCACGCATGCCGCGGCGACGAGCATGCAGACCCCGCCCATCATGACGACGTACAGTGGCGCGTTGGGATTGTCCTGGCCGAACAGCGCGCGGATGAGGGGACCGAAGCCGAGCGACGCGACGATCTCGGGGATGACGATGAAGAAGTTGAACACACCCATGTACACGCCCATCCGGTGTCCGGGGAGGGCGGTCGACAGGATGGCGTACGGCATGGAGAGAATCGACGCCCACGCGATGCCAACGCCGACCATCGTCAGCAGCAGCACGTACTTGTCGTGGATGAGCCAGAGCGACAGCAAACCGGCCGCGCCGCAGCAGAGGGCGACGGCGTGGGTCGCCTTGCGGCCGATCCGGGTGGCGAGCCTGGGCAGGAGGAAGGCGACCAGGAAGCAGGTGATCGAGTAGAAGGCGAAGGCGAAGCCGCCCCACTCGATGCCGCTCGTGTAGAGCGCGGACTGCGGGTCGGTGGCGCCGAACACGTGGCGCGCGGTGGCGGGCACGAAGAAGAGCCACATGCAGAAGAGGCCGAGCCAGGTGAAGATCTGCACCACGGCGAGCTGCTTCATCGTCACCGGCATCTCGCGGATGGCCGAGCCGATCTCCCGCACGACGTCGCCGACGCTGTTGCGGCTCTCCTTCCCGCGCTTCCACTCGTCGAGGTTCTCGGGGGGAAACTCGTCGGTCGTGAGCACGGTCCAGAGCACGCAGGCGAGGAAGACGGCGGCGCCGATCTGGAAGGAGTACTTCACCGTGAGCGGGATGCCGCTCGTCGTCGTGCCCGACACGCCAAGCTTGCTCAGCACGAGCGGCAGCGCGTTGGCGAGGCTGGCGCCAATGCCGATGAAGAAGGACTGCATGACGAAGCCCGCCGTCCGCTGGCTCACCACGAGCTTGTCGGCGACGAAGGCGCGAAAGGGCTCCATCGAGATGTTCACCGACGCGTCGAGGACCCAGAGCAGGCCGGCCGCCATCCACAGCGTGCCCGACGTGGGCATGAAGAAGAGGGCGATGGACGCGAGCACGGCGCCGACGAAGAAGTACGGGCGCCGGCGGCCGAAGCGGCCCCACGTCCGGTCGCTCATGGCGCCGATGATCGGCTGGATGAGCAGCCCGGTCAGGGGCGCGGCGAGCCAGAGCGCGGGCACCTGGTCCGGACGCGCGCCGAGCTTCTCGTACACGGCGGACATGTTGGCCAGCTGCAGTCCCCAGCCGAACTGGATGCCGAGGAAGCCGAAGCTCATGTTGAACATCTGCCAGAAGTTCAGGCGCGTGCGCTGCATCCGGGACTCCTCTCGCGGGACGGACGAACTTGGCATCGTGCGAGCCTGCCGTCAAAGGGACAGTCGGATCGAGCGGAGGCGGACGGATCACACGGATCGTTCGTCGTCGGACGACGCTCCGTTGCATCCGTTCCATTCCCCATCTCCGAATTCCTTACGCCTGGCCTTATCGCGGCATCAGATAGTCCTGGGCAGCGATGATCCGCCAGGTGCCGCCGTCCCGCAGCCAGGTGTCGGTGAAGCGGTAGCGGTGGTCGAAAGGGCCGGTCTTCGAGCGGCCCTGCAGGCGGAGGATCCCCGTCACGATCGCCGTGTTGCCGTGATCGTGGACGGTCATCGCCGAGTTGGTCGCCCGCTGCACCGGATCGCCGTCGCGGATCGACGCGATGACCTGCTCGGCGTTCATCACGGTGCTGTCCTCGGTGTAGACGAAGCGCGGATCGAGCAGCCGGCGAAACATCGCCGTGTCACGGCGGACGACGCCGCGCGCCCAGCTGTCCTCCAGGGCGACGAGGGCGCGCGTGGTGGGACAGGTCTGGGCGGCGGCCGGGGCCGCGAGGGCGAGTGAAAGGACGAGCGTCTTCAGGCCAGGCATGAATCATCTCCGCATCGAGGGCGGGCTAGGGCGACGGGGGTGACGGCGCGTAGCCGCGCGTCGCCAGCCGTTCGCCGGACATGTCGTACAGCTCCGGCGGCATGTCGGCCACCCCGGTCGCGTCGATCCAGGTGTTGTAGAAGTTGAACAGCGCGCACACGGTGATCGCGTCGTACAGGGCCTCCTCGGTCCATCCCGCGGCGACCGCCGTCCGGATGTCCTCGGGACCGATGGTGTTGGACGCGCGGTTCACCTTCTCGATGAAGGCGAACAGCGCGCGCTCCTTCTCCGGGATCGGCGCCGTGCGGAAGTCGTCCAGCACGGCGTCCACCAGCACGCGATCCTCGAGCAGTCTCGCCGCGACCGCGGCGTGCGAGCCGATTCAGAAGGGGCAGTCGTTGCGCCGCGAGACGAAGGCAGCAATCAGCTCGCGCATCCCCGGCGAGAGGGGGGAGGGGCCGCGCATCACCCCCTGGGTGAACGCCGAGAGGTGGTCGGTCCGGTCGGGTTTGTAGGCGAAGAGGTGCATGATCTGCGGCACGGGGATGCCGGCCCCCTGCATCGCCTGGATGGGTCCTGCATAGGCACCCCTCGGCGGAGCCTGCTCCACCTCGCCGAGAAACATCGGTCGCATCGTCGATCTCCTGTGTCACGCCCAGTCGAGCGCTTGTCCGGCCCAACTATACGATCGCGGCCGGCAGGGCGCCAAGGAGCCCCTGCTTGCTGGCACGCGGTCGGACGCACTACGATTGACGCCCCCACTCCATGGTCGCCGCGATGCCTCTTCCCTCGATCCCGCCGCGCGCGTGCCGCGCGGTCTCCGGGCTCACCGCCGTGGTGCTGCTCGCCGGCTCGCTCGCGGCGCAGCCCCGCGCGAAACCCAGCGCGGCCGGCTGGACGCGCGGCGCAACCTGCTACGAGATCTTCATCCGCTCCTTCCGCGACAGCGACGGGGATGGCATCGGGGACCTGAACGGCCTCACCCGGTCGCTCGACTACATCAACGACGGCA
This sequence comes from Gemmatimonadaceae bacterium, assembly GCA_013361335.1. Lineage (GTDB taxonomy): Bacteria > Gemmatimonadota > Gemmatimonadetes > Gemmatimonadales > Gemmatimonadaceae > AG11. The sequence continues at coordinate 36,889 of JABFYH010000172.1, forward strand.
ACCCACGCAGCCGGACCGATCTCGGCGCCCGCTGCATCTGGCTGATGCCGGTCGCGGAGTCGCCGAGCTACCACGGCTACGACGTCTCCAACTACTACAAGGTCGAGCCGGACTACGGCACCAACGCGGACTTCAAGCGGATGGTCGCCGCGGCACACCGGCGCGGCATCAAGGTGCTGGTGGACCTCGTGCTCAATCACGCGTCGAGCGAGCATCCGTACTTCAAGGAGGCGCTCCGCGACACGACGTCGCCGCATCGGCGGTGGTTCCGCTTCGCGCCGACGAAGCCGACCTCCAAGGGCCCCTGGGGACAGGACGTGTGGTACAAGTCGCCAGTGCGCGACGAGTGGTACTACGCGGTGTTCTGGAGCGGGATGCCCGACCTCAACTACGAGACACCCGCCGTCCGCGCGGAGGCGAGCAAGGTCGCGCGCTTCTGGCTGACGGAGATGGGCGTGGACGGCTTCCGTCTGGACGCGGTGCCGTATCTGGTGGAGTCGGGCGATACGCTCGCCCACGCGCGCGCGACACACGACGTCCTGCGCCGCTTCGCCGCGGACGTGCGCCGCATCGCGCCGCACGCCTTCACGATCGGCGAGGTGTGGGACAGCACGAGGACGATCCTCTCGTACTATCCGAACGAGCTCGACGCGCACTTCGCCTTCCCCGTCTCGGACGCGATCCTCGACGCGGCGCGGACCGGCACGCCGGGAAAGCTCCTTCCGGAGGTGCTCCGCTTCCAGCGCGCCCTCGCCTACGACCGCTGGTCGCCCTTCCTGCGCAACCACGATCAGACGCGCACCCTCACCGCGCTCGGCGGCGACACGGCGCGCGCCCGGCTCGCCGCCGAGATCCTCTTCACGTTGCCGGGTCTGCCGTTCGTGTATTACGGCGAGGAGATCGGCATGACCGGCGACAAGCCCGACGAGCGGCTGCGTACGCCGATGCAGTGGACGCCAGACGTCTCGGGCTTCACGAGCGGCAAGCCGTGGGAAGCGCTCCAGGCGGACACGTCGACGGCGAACGTCGCCCGCGAGCGGGCCGACTCCGGGTCGCTGTTGAACGTGTATCGTCGGCTGATCCACCTGCGCGCCCGGAGCGCGGCCCTCGCCACCGGGGAGCTCATTCCGCTCACGTCGAGCAACCAGAGCGTGCTCGCGTTCCTCCGGCGCGATCCGGCCGGCACGGTGCTCGTGGTGGCGAACCTCGGCGCCACGGCGCTGGCGGGGCTCACCCTCGCCTCGGGGCCCGGCGCGCTGCTGGCCGGTCGCTACGCGACGAAGGCGCTGTACGGTCCCCCCGTGATCGCGGCGCTGCGCGCCGGGCCTGACGGCGCGCTGGCCAGCGACGCCCCACTGTCACCGCTCGCGCCGATGCACACGTACATCCTGCAGCTGTCCCGCGCGACACGATAAATCACCGATCAACCCAAGCATCGCATGCGACTCGTCTCTGTCCGCCCTCTCGCCGTCGTCGCGCTGCTCGCGGGCGGCGCGCTCCCCGCACAGCAGCCCGCGCCGAAGTACGACCGCGCGGCATACGAGCACACGTCGGCCGACATTCCGATGCGCGACGGGCTCAAGCTGCACGTCGAGATCTACGCGCCGAAGAATCAGACCGAGCCCCTCCCCTTCCTCTTCCAGCGCACGCCCTACGGCGTCGCCAACGCGGGGAACCGGCTGACCGCCGGATACGCGGAGCTCGCGGAGGAGGGCTACATCTTCGTCTTCCAGGACATCCGCGGCCGGTACAAGAGCGAAGGCACCTTCGTCATGCAGCGCCCGCCGAGACCGGTGGACTCGCCGGCGATCGCGATCGACGAGGAGACCGACACGAACGACTCGATCGACTGGATGCTGAAGCACATTCCGAACAACAACGGGCGCGTGGGGATGCTCGGCGTGAGCTACGACGGCTGGACGGCGGCGATGGGCATGCTCGGCGCGCATCCCGCGCTGCGCGCCGTGAGCCCGCAGGCGTCGCCCGCCGACATGTGGATCGGCGACGACTTCCATCACAACGGCGCCTTCCGCCTGAGCTACGGCTTCGAGTACGCGTACCTGACCGAGGCGTCGAAGGAGAACTCCGACTTCGACTTCGACCGCTACGACACCTACCAGTGGTATCTCGACGTCGGCCCGCTGTCGAACATCCAGTCCAAGGTGCTGAAGGGCAAGGTGCTTCCCACCTGGACCGATTTCGTGAATCACCCGAACTACGATGGCTTCTGGCAGCGCCAGGCGATGAAGCCGTATCTGACGCGCGTCACGGTGCCGACGCTGAACGTCGCCGGCTGGTGGGACCAAGAAGACTTCTACGGGCCGATCACGATCTACCGCGAGCTCGAGAAGCACGATCAGGGGTCGCGCAACTTTCTCGTCGTCGGGCCCTGGCGGCATGGCGGATGGAGCGGCGGCTCGGGGCAGAAGCTCGGCAAGATCGATTTCGGGTCGCCGACAGGCGAGTACTATCGGAAGAACATCCAGGCGCCCTTCTTCGCCTACTACCTGAAGGACAAGGGCACGCTCGCGCAGCCGGAGGCGACGGTGTTCGAGTCGGGGAGCAACCAGTGGCGCACCTTCGACTCGTGGCCGCCCAAGAGCGCGGTCACCCGGTCGCTGTACTTCCACCGTGACGGAAAGCTCTCCTTCGACGCACCGACGTCCGCCGAGGGATCGCAGTTCGATTCGTACGTGAGCGACCCGGCGCACCCGGTGCCGTATCGGCCACGACCGATCGAGCCGACGTACTACCCGAAGGGCTCGGGGTGGTACACCTGGCTGCTCGAGGATCAGCGGTTCGTGGACGATCGGCCCGACGTGTTGTCGTGGGAGACGGAGCCGTTGACGGAGGACGTCGTGGTGGCCGGCGAGATCACGGCGAAGCTGTTCGCCAGCACCACCGGCCAGGATGCGGATTGGGTGGTGAAGCTGATCGACGTCTACCCCGAGCACTACGAGCCCGACTTCAAGCTCGGCGGCTACCAGCTGATGGTGGCGAACGACGTCTTCCGTGGCCGCTTCTGGAAGTCACGCGAGCAGCCGACACCGCTCGTCCCGAACGCCGTGACGCCATTCACGGTCGACCTGCACACCCAGAGCTATCGGTTCCAGAAAGGCCACCGGATCATGGTGCAGGTGCAGAGCACCTGGTTCCCGATCATCGACCGCAACCCGCAGACCTGGGTGCCCAACATCTTCCGCGCCACCGAGAAGGACTTCAAGGCGCAGACGCATCGGGTGTGGCGCACGCCGGCGCAGGCGTCGCGGGTGGAGATCCAGACCGTGCCGACCGTGGAGTCGGTGAATGATCCGGTGCCGTCGCGCACCGTGGGCGCGCGCGGTGAGGGGCTCGATCTCAACGGATCCTGGGTCTCCGGGAGCGGCGCCGAACCGACGGTCGAGCACTTCACCCTCGAGCTGCAGTGCAACCGTACGCCGGCCATGTGGATCATCGAGCAGGTCGGCGATACGGTGCGCTCGTTCATCAGTCCGGAGAGCTTCAGCCGAGGCGTCGCGAGTCCCCCAGGCTCGATTCCGATGCCGGTCACGGCCGTCGGCCGGATCTCCGGCCTCAACGTCGCGATGAGCGATCCTTCATCGCGCTACCGCCTGCACTATGACGTCTCGAGCGGCCATCTCCGCGGCACCTTGAACGGCCGCCCATTCTGGGCGGTCCGCCAGGAGGTCGTGCATCCGAAAGGGTGCAGGTACCCGCGGTAATCCACAGCTACGGCCGGGCGGGCGCCGGCATCGTACGGGCGCGCTCCTGCGCCGCGAGGCCGAGCGCCACGCCGTTCGTCCACCCGAAGCCGTCCTGCGTGGGATACTCGCCGCCGCCGGCCCGCTTGCTCAGGTCGGTCACGTCGTACTTCTCCGTCATCTTGCCGGTGACGCGATAGGTACGCCGGTTGAGCGCGAGCCAGCGGTTGCGCGCGTCCTCGGCGACGTCGCCACGACCGTAGCGCGTGACGCCCTGGATGGCGAGCCACTGGAGTGGTGGCCAGCCGTTGGGCGCGTCCCACTGCTGCCCCGAGGCGATCTGGGTGGTGACGAACCCGCCCGGCTTGAGGAAGTCGCGCTGGAGCCGCGCCGCGACGGCACGCCCCTGCTCCGGTGAGGCGAGCCCGAAGTAGAGGGGCGCCGCCGCGGCCAGGGTGGGCCGGTCAGTCACGCGCTCACCGGTGCGCCACCGGACGTCGAAGAAGTAGCCCTCGCCCGGGTCGTAGGCGATGGCCATCAGCGCTCGGCGGCGCTCCTCTGCGGCGCGCAGGTACTGTGCGGCGACGGCACTGTCGCCGGTGCGCCCACGAACGGCGCGCAGCGCCGCGATCGTGCGCTCGGCGTGATAGAGGAGCGCGTTGAGGTCCACCGGCACCAGGTCGACCGTCTCCAGGGTGCGCAGGTCCTTCGGGTCGCGCATCCAGCGGCTGGAGAAGTCCCAGCCGCTCTCCGCCGACGCGCGGATGTTCCGATAGAGCGCCGCGCGCTGCGCTTCGGCCACCGTCTGCGCGAGCTGGTAGTCCTCGCGATACGACTCCGGGCGCGGCTCCGGTCGGTCGTCCCAGTAGCGGTTGAGCAGGGTGCCGTCGCGCAGACGGACGACGCGCCGGTGCGCCTCGCCCGGTGCGAGCGCCGCGGCGCCCTCCATCCAGAACGCGTGCTCCTGCTCGAGCGCCTCGAGGTAGGGAAGCGCACGGGTCGTATCCGTCGCGCTGGCGTAGAGCCCGACCATCGCCGCGAAGTACGGGGGCTGGCTGCGGCTCAGGTAGTAGGTGCGGTTCGCGTTCGGGATGTGCCCGACGGTGGACACGAGATGAGCGAAGTTGTCGAGCATCCCCTTCACCAGATCGGTGCGGCCGCTCTCCACGAGCCCCTGCATGGTGAAGTACGAATCCCAGTAGTAGACCTCGCGGAAGCGTCCACCGGGGACGACGTACGCCGTCGGCAGCGGAACGAGGGACGACCGCGGGTCGGCGACGTCGGCGGCGCGGGTCAGAGCGGGCCACAGCGCGCGGATGTGTTCTTCCATCGTCTGCGCCGTGTCGGTGCGCACGCCCTCACCCGCGGGGGCCGGCGCATCGAAGTGCTCGGCCACGAACGCCTTCAAGTCGACCGGTCCCCTCGCGTTGGCCGCGATGTAGCGCGCCACGATGTCTGCCGGTGCCGAGCGTGGCCGGGCATCCACGAGGGTCTTGGAGTCGGGATAGACGCGCGCGAGCTGGATGTCGTGGAAGAGCGGCCCCAGATCCCGCGCCGGATCGTACAACGAGTCGACCGCGCTCGCCACGACATGGGCCGGCACGCTCGCCGGCGGAGCAGGTGCGTGGCACCCCAACACCAGGACGAGGGCGGCGGCGAACCTGAACCGGAGACTGGTGGCGCGATGGGACCGTGCGGGCATCGGGAAGGTGATGGGATTGGTGATGGGATTGGTATGACGCAAGGGCCGGTTGGCGTGACGCCTGCGGCGGCGAGATGCGATGGACACGTCTAGCCCGCAAGCGCCGGGGCAAGGGCCGCATCTGGCGCCTCGCGGGCGACGGCGACTCGCACGAACAGCACCGCCACCGCCGCGCAGAGCATCAATGCCCCGGCGAGCCGGATCACGTTGTCCGGGCGACCGCCGAGCCACGCCTCGTAGAACAGCGGCAGCGTGAAGATCTGGATCATCATCGGAATGACGATGAACATGTTGAAGATGCCCATGTACACGCCGACCCGATGCTGCGGGATGCAGCCGGCGAGCATCACGTACGGATTCGACATGATGCTCGCCCAGGCGAGCCCGACTCCGAGCATCGGGATGAAGAGCAGCGTGCGATCGGAGATGAGCGGGATGCAGAGCATCCCCGCGCCGGCGAGCGAGAGGCAGATCGCATGGGTCAGTCGGCTGCCCACCCGCCTCGCGACGGGCACCAGCGCGAATGCACCGACGAACGCCACGAAGTTGTAGAAGCCGCCGATCTGACCGTTCACGAGGCTCGCTTCACGGAAGCCCGGCGACGCGGCGTCATGGGTGTGAAAGAGGGTCGCGGCAAGGGAGAGCACGATGTACTGCCAGTAGCAGAACATGGCGTACCACTGGAAGAGCTTCATGACGGCGAGCTGCTTCATGGTCGTCGGCATCTGGCGCATCGCCTCCGCGACCTCGCGCAGCGAGGCCCCGAGGCCGCGCGGCATCGCCGCGATCCGGGTGCGTTCCTCCTCGCTCAGCTGGATCTCCTTCGTCGTCCGCACCGTCCAGAGGATGGAGGTGATGGAGAGCACCGATCCGATGACGAACGCGCACACGGTGATGAGCGGGATCCCCCGCCCGTTCACGAGGTCGCGATCGAGGCCCAGATACACGAGGATCGACGGCGTCAGGTACGAGAGCGTCTGGCCGAGCCCCGTGAAGGCGCTCTGCGTGCCGAAGCCGATCGAGTGCTGACGCTCGTCCAGCTTGTCGCTGACGAAGGCGCGATACGGCTCCATCGTCACGTTGTTCCCGGCATCGAGGATCCACAAAAGGCCCGCGGCCATCCAGAGCGAGGCGCTGAAGGGCATCCAGAGCAGGGCGAGGCTGCACAGGACGGCCCCGACGAGGAAGTACGGCGTGCGGCGGCCGCGGGGGCTCAGCGTGCGGTCGCTCATCGCGCCGATCAGCGGCTGCACGAGCAGGCCGGTCATCGGCCCCGCAAGCCACAGCAGCGGCAGGCTCGCCTCGTTCGCGCCGAGGTAACGGTAGATCGGGCTCATGTTGCTCTGCTGGAGCCCGAAGCTGTACTGAATGCCGAAGAACCCGACATTCATGTTGAGGATCTGGGCAAAGGAGAGCTGCGGACGCCGCTGCGTGAATGACGTGGATGTCGCCGGTATGGATGGCATCTCTCTCACCTGGGTGGGACGGCGGCGCTATGTTCCCCGCGATGACCTCTTTCGCCTCGCTGCTCCAGGACGCCCGCGCCCTGCTGCGCACCCTGAGTGGTCCCCACGGCATCCGCGCGTCGACGTCGACGACGGCCAACTACGCGGCCGTGTTCACCCGCGACGCCGTGATGGCCGGCGTGGCCGGAATTCTCGAGGACGATTCTACGATCCAGGCCGCGCTTGCGCGAACGCTGGACCAGCTTCGAGGCTTTCAGGGGCGGTCGGGGCAGATCCCGTCGAACTACGAGCTCGCCGGCGCCGGCGCCACGCGGGTCAGCTTCGGCTCGCTCGTCCCTCGGCTCGACGCGCCGCTCTGGTACCTGATCGGCATCGGGGCCGGCGCGCGGGCCGGCGCGCTCGACGCCGGGCCGTTCCACGAGTCGGTGCGGCGGGTGGTGGGTCTCCTCGAGGGACTCGAGTACAACGGCCGACATCTCCTCTACGTGCCCGTCGGCGGCGACTGGGCCGACGAGTACGTCTACGAGGGCTACGTCCTGCACGATCAGGTGCTGCGCGCCTGGGCGCTCCACCTGGTGGCGGCCACCTACGACGAGCCCGCGTGGCGAGCGAAGGCAGCGCTGATCGGCCAGGCAGTGGAGGAGCGATTCTGGACGGCCGACGCGATCGCCCGCGGCTTCCCGCTCGCCGCCTATACTCCGACGCGCACGTTCGAGATGTTCGACCTGGCGACCTGCAGCCTGCTCGCGCTGTCGGGGGTCGCCCCGGCGGTCGGCGAGGCCGCGCTGCGCTGGATCGGCGATCGGTATCTGGCCGGCGGCGAGCTGCCGCCGGCGTTCGCGCCCGTGATCGCGGACGGCGACGCGGATTGGCCTGCCCTCCGACGGTATCACCTGCATGGCTTCCGGAACCGCCCGCACGAGTACCACAACGGCGGGATCTGGCCCATCTGGCTCGGGTGGCTCGCGCTCGCGCTGGCTCGGCACGGCCGGCTCCCCGACCTGGAGCGGCTCCGAACGTCTCTGGCGCGGCGCCTCGACTCCGTCCCTCGCTACGACTTCGAGGAATACCTGCATGGGCTCACCGGAGCGCCCGGCGGCACCTCCGGCATGGCGTACAGCGCGACCGGGGTGATGCTGATGGACGCCCCCCGCGCGCCGCAGCGGCTGGCGCTGCTTCTTCCGTGACCGGCGAAGAGCGGCTGTCGATCGAGCCGTCCCATCTCGCGTTCGCGCGAGCGTTGCTCGACACGATCAGGCGCGACGTCGGCATCCGGACCGATGCGCGACCGGTCATCGGAATCGCCGGCGAGTCGGGGAGCGGCAAGTCCATCACCGCCACGGCGCTGGCGCAGGTGCTCCGCGAGACGGGATGCTCCACGGTCGTGCTGCATCAGGACGATTATTTCCTGCGCCCGCCGCGGGCCAACCACCAGCACCGGTGCGGCGACCTCGCCAGCGTCGGCCCGCAGGAAGTGGATCTCACTCGGCTTGCGACGCACGTCGCCGCATTCCGGATGGGGCGCGACGCCGTGGGGCCGGCGGTCGATCATCGCCTGGACGCGTTTCACACCCGGCCCCTCCCGCTCGCGCAGGCGACGGTGCTGATCGTCGAGGGCACCTACGTGCTCGACCTCGACGATCTGGATGTCCGCATCTTCCTCGAGGCGACGCACCAGGACACGGTCGAGCGGCGGCGGCGGCGCAATCGCGACGTCGACGCGCCGATCGTCGATCAGGTGCTCGCCATCGAGCACGGGCTGATCGCCCCGTACGCCGAGCGGGCACACCTCCTGATCGACCGCGATTTCGTCGTCCGCCTCCGGCGCTAGCGCCGACGCTGCGGCGCGCGCTCAGCCCTGCCGCTTGAAGAACTGCACGGCCTTCTCGTGCTTCTCGGCGGCTGCTCTCGTCTTGAAGGTGCCGAGGTTCCGGCGCTTGCCCGTCTTCGGGTCCTTCTTGCGGGAGTAGAGTCGGTACTCTCCGCTCTTGAGCTTGCGGATCATGGTCCTCCGGATGGTGAGAGCGCTATGGGATGTCGCGCGCCATGCGGGCGAAGGGAAGCTCGAGATCCCCGAGCGGCAGGAGCAGGCGCTCGACGACGGTGAAGCCGAGGGCGCGGTAGAGCGGCTCGCCGGGCAGGGTGGCCATGAGCTCGAAGCGATGAAAGCCGTTCGCCACCGCCGTTTGCTCGCATACGCCATAGAGCTTGCGCGCGAGCCCACGTCGCGCATAGGTGGGGTGGACGAAGAAGGCGCGGATGCGGGCCGGCTCGCTCGCGGGGTCGAGACGTCGGTCGACCGGGCCCTTGGTCTGGTCGCCGCCGTACAGGGTGCCGCGCCCACTCCATCCGCCGGCCGCGGCCGGCCCGCCGGCGCCGTCGATGACGTAATAGGTCTCGTCGGCGATGAGCTGCGTGTCCACCCCGAAGATCCCCTGGAGGGCCGCGTCGATCTGGGCCGGGGAGTAATAGCCGACGCTGAGCTGCCGCACCGAGGTGGCGATCAGCGCGTTCAGCGTCGGGACGTCGGCCATCGTGGCCACGCGGATGTTCATCGCTGTCCGTCAGTGTGTCCTGGCTGTTGCCATCGCCGGCCGCGGGCCCGGGGTGCGCGCACGCAGGACCTGGAGCGTGGTGTCGTTCCGCGCCACCACGACCAGTCGATCACCGTTCGCCCCCCGCAGCGCGCGCATGTGGCGCACCTCGCCCTCGATCAGGACGCCGCTGCGCTCCATCTCCACCGGCGCGAAGCCCCCTGCCCCGTCTCCCTGTAAGAGCAGTCCATAGCTCGCGTCGTACCGTCCGAAGGTAGGCGTCACGCCGGAGAAGTTGCCGCCGAGCAGCAGGTCCGGGACGCCATCTCCGGTGTAATCGCCCGCCACCACTGCATACACCGGCGCGAACTGCGCCTCGGCCGGGAGCGGCTTCAACGCATACCCACCCTTGCCGTCGCTCAGCGCGACCGCGCTCGCGAAGGTGCGCGCCTCCATCACCCTGGCCTGCGCGAGGTCGGCCTTCGGGAAGATGTCCTCCACACGGCTCGCCCCGAAATCCTTGTACGAGGCGTATTTGCTGCGCAGCGACGGGATGAGCCGCACCAGCTCGTCGCGCCCGGCCACCGGATAGCTCACCCCGTCCTTGTAGAAGGTGAGGATCTGCAGCTGCGTGCCGTTGTGCGCGAAGTCGCCGACGTACAACCGCGCCGGCTCGGCGGGCGACGCCCGCAGATACGAGTTGAGGCCGAGATTGCCCAGCACCAGATCGGCGCGTCCGGTGCCGCGGAGATCGGCGGCGGTCACCGTGTTCCACCACCCGCTCGTGCCGGCGAGCCCGGACTCGGTGGTGCGGTCGACGAAGCGCCCCTGCTCCTGACGGAACACCCGCACCGGCATCCATTCGCCGACCACCACGAGATCCAGCCTGCCCGCCGTCGCCGACGGCACCCACGCGGCGGACGACACCATCCCCGCCTGGGACAGGGCGGGTGCGATCGTCGCCGTGACGTCGGTGAAGTGGCCCGTGCCGTCGTTGTGCAGGAGGTGGCTGTGCGGGATCATGCCGTACTCCCGCGCCACGACGCGGCTGCCGACGAACAGGTCGATGTGCCCGTCGCCGTCGAAGTCGCCCGGCACGACGCACGACGCATTCTCGAAGATGGCGGGCAGCGCAGCGGGGTCGCGACGGAAGTTGCCGCGGCCGTCGTTGAGATAGAGTCGGGGACGCAGCGGCTCGGCGTCGCCCCAGAACTCGTTGCCGGCGGCGGCGACGACGAGGTCCGGATGCCCATCGCCGTTCGCGTCGAAGAAGGCGGCGTCGACGTCCTCGGCCAGGCTGTCGGCGGCGAGCGCGGGCTGCGCGCTTGCGCGGAAGCGGCCGTCGCGCTGCTGGAGGTAGATGCGGCTCGCCTGCCATTTTGCGCCGCCGACGAAGATGTCGTCGAGCCCGTCCCCGTTCACGTCCGCCACCGCGAGCGCCGGCCCCTCGCGCGAGAGGAGGTGCGGCATCAGTGGCTCGCGATTGTAGTCGAGGAAGGTCTGCTCGGCGTGCTTGAAGTCGATCGCCGTGTGCGGCGTCACGTCGTCGAAGAGCGGCGGGGCCGCGGCGGGCCGGTAGACGTATCGGCCCGTGGCGTTCTTCTGCTCGAGGGTGAGGATGCGGTCCACCGCGACGCCGGTGAGCGTCTGGAAGCGTCGGTCGGGCCAGATCACCGTCAGCGTGTCGACGCGAGCCGATGCGCCGAGCCCGAGATGCAACCGCGGGTCGACCGCGGACTGGAAGCCGCGCGTCGGCATCGCCTCGAGCATCTGGGTCGTCCCGCCCGCCCGCGCGATCACCTTCGCGCCGATCCCGCCGGTGTTCGCCCCGTCGCCGCGCAGCGCGATCGTGAGGTAGTGACGGCCGTTCAGCTCGCGCGCCCGGTTCCGGTAGATCGACGCCGGGGCGTTCACGTTGTTCACCACCAGATCCAGCGCGCCGCTGTTGTTGAGATCCACGTAGACGGCGCCGTTGGAGAAGCCCGGCTGCGCCAGCCCCCACGCCGCCGCCAGGTTCGTGAAGGTCAGGTCGCCGTTGTTGTGGAAGGCGTAGTTGGCGAGCGGCACCTGCGGCATCTTCTGCAGCAGCGACAGGTTGTCGCGCGTGATCCCGCGCGCGAGCGAGGCCTGGACCGCCTCGTTTCCGACGTAGTTGATGTAGTCGAGGTCGTTCGGCCGGCGGTAGATGCCGTTCGTGATGAAGAGATCCTTCCGGCCGTCGTTGTCGAGGTCGGCGAAGAGCGGCGCCCAGCTCCAGTCGGTGGCGAAGACACCGGCCTGATAGCCGATCTCGCTGAACCGGCCGGCGCCGCGGTTGAGCTGGAGAGCATTGCGCGCGTACTGGGCGTGGTAGCCCGCCTTGACCTTCATGTCGAAGAGGTTGTAGCTCTCGGCGCTTGCCGACGTCTTCAGGATCTCCTCGCGCTGCGGGAGCATGTCCACGGAGATCAGGTCCGGCAGCCCGTCGTTGTTCACGTCGGCGGCGTCCACGCCCATGGAGAAGCGGCTGGTGTGGCCGGTGGCCGTGGCGATGCGCTCGCTGAAGGTGCCGTCGCAATTGTTGATGTAGAGGTAGTCGTTCTCCTGAAAATCGTTGGCGACGTACAGGTCCGGGCAGCCGTCGAGGTTGAAGTCGCTCGCGACGACCCCGAGTCCGAAGGCCTCCACCCCGCCGTAGATGTGCGCCTGCGCACTCACGTCGGTGAAGTGGCCGCCGTCGTTGCGGAACAGCATGCCTCCGGTGCGCGGATTCCGCGCGTTGCGATCCGCCTGGCGTCCGATCGTCTGCTCGGTGTGCACCGAGTGGTTGAGCAGGAACATGTCCAGGTCACCGTCTCCGTCGTAATCGAAGAAGAGCGCCTGGGTGGAGTAGCCGACGTGACCGAGGCCGAACTCGGCGGTGCGGTCGGTGAAGGTGCCGTCGCCGTTGTTGATGTAGAGGATGTTGTGCCCCTGCATCCCGAGGTAGCTGACGCCGGAGACGTAGAGATCGAGGCGCCCGTCACCATTCACGTCGGCCATCGTGACACCGGTCGTCCAGCCGCCCGCGCCGCCGACACCGGCCCGCGCGGTCACGTCCTCGAAGTGGTAGTTGCCCCGGTTGAGATAGAGGTGGTTTCCGCCGACGTTCGCCGTGAAGTAGAGGTCGGGGAGCCCGTCACCGTTGACGTCGCCCGCAGCCACTCCCCCGCCGTTGTAGTAGTACAGGTAGTTGAGGATGTTGTAGGCGGTGTCCTCGGGCAGCCGATTCTCGAACCGCACGCCCGTCACCGAGGGCGACAGGAGCTCGAACAACGGCGGCTCCTGCTTGGCGGGATGGCACGCGAGCGCCAGCAGCACGCTCGCGCCGAGCAGCGCGGCGCGCTTCAGCACGCAGGGCTCCATTGCACGGCAACGCTACTTGACTCGGCATGGGGGATGCTGCCCATTTGGACCACTCTCCACCTCAACCCGGGACTTCCATGATGCCGCCCATCCTCAACGATCGGCTCGTCCCGATCCTGGCGACCGCGCTGCTTGCCGCCTGCGCCGGCTCGAAGGATCCGCAGACCGCCCCCGCACCCGACGCCACTTCGTCGGCTGCCGCCTCCTCCTCCGCCAGCGCGTCGAACGACGCCGTCAGCAACGCGCAGATCCAGCAGACGCCCGGCGATCCGCTCGAGAAGCTGCTGATGGCCCGCTCGCCGGGTGTCTGGGTCGGCCGGGCCTCCGACGGGAGCCTCGCCGTGCGCATCCGCGGCGGGTCGTCGCTGATGGGGAACAACGAGCCGCTCTACATCCTCGACGGCAGCCCCTTCACGCCCGGCCCCGAGGGCGCGCTCACCGGCATCAACCCGAACGACATCGACTCGATCAAGGTCCTGAAGAACCCGGCCGAGCTCTCGATGTACGGCGCGCGCGGCGCCAACGGCGTGATCATCATCAAGACCAAGCAGAAGCGCTAGCGTTCCCCGGCGGTCGCCGCGCGCACCGGGGCGGCGGCGACCACCTGCTTCGCCCGGGGGTCGTGCGTCGCCACGCGGCTCACGAGCAGCGATCCGACCTGCCGTCCAACCCGTGCCCCTTCATCGATCGCCGGACGGTAGTGGATGCCCGCGTACAGCCGGCTGATCGCCGCCTCCGCGGCCGCCGCCTCGAACGACGGGAAGCTCCGCGCCGGCAGCCCGAACTCCACCTCCGACGAGTCGACGAAGGCGACCGAGTCGCCGTAGAGCTGCGTCAGCGCGGTCGCGGCGGCGGTGGAGACGACGCTGTGACCGCTCGGATACTCCGGGAACGGGGGCGTCTGGAGCACCGGCTCCCACCTCTCGTCCAGGTACGCGTTGATCATCGTCTCCGGGCGCGCGACGTTGCTGCGGTACTTCTCCGCCCAGGTGGCGATGAAGGCGTCCGCCATGGCGAGCGCGGTGCGCGCGTAGGCCTCCGACGAGCGCATGATGTCCGCGTCGGCGTTCCGCGACGCGATGGCGACGATCCCCATCCAGTGGCCGCCCGGCGTGATCTTCTTCGTCGCGAACATCGTGTGCCCCTGCACGTGCATCACGTACGGGTTGCAATCCCAGAAGGCGGCGATCGCGCGCTGCTCGTCGGTGAGGTGTCGGCTGGTCTCGAGCACCTCCGAGACCATGCGCATGTACGCGCTGCTCTTCGTGGTGTCGAAGCTGGGGGGCGCCGCCGGCCGGAACAGGCTCCCCGAGTCCATCACGAACGGGCGCAGCACTCCCCAGTTGGCCTCGATGGCGTCCATGTACGCCGGCGGTGTCGGGACCCAGCGGCCGGGCGCGGCGCTGACCGTGTACTTCGGGTAGCCGCGCGTCTGGAGGAACCGGTCCGTCGACGCCCAGGCCAGCACGTGCTTCGCCACCGTGTCCCCGTACGCGACGGAGCGGTCGTACACGGCCGGCGACAGCGTTCCGCGAAACCGCTCGTCCATCGCCGAACGGAGGGAGTCCATCCGGGCGCGGGAGAAGGTGAGCTGACGACCCACCGTCATGAAGGCGTGCACCCCGGCAAGCGACAGGGAATACTCGGTCCCGGGATCGGGGGCCGGCACGGCGGTGAGCCCGTTGAGCTGGCCGGCGAAGCTCCGATACTCCGGGTGGCCGGCCCGCAGCGCCTCGTAGGCCGCCACCGTGGCATACGCGTACACGCGGCTCGCCTGCGGCGGGCTGAAGATGTCGTACACCATCACGCCGCTGAGCTGGTGCACGGCGGCGTGCAGGGCTTCGGCGTCCGGCGGAGCGGGGTGGCTGTCGCGCGTCACGATCGCGCACCCTGCCATCGTGACCACGAGCGCGCCGACCATCATGGTCCATCCCGATGCTCGCGTCGCTCGTGCGGGCCGAGGTCGTCGCTGCATCATCAACGCCTCCCTGCGAACCGGGCCGGCCGCGCCGACCGGAACACCAGCGGCCGGTCGTTGTTGCGCGCCACCACGATCAGCTCTCCATTCGCCGTCCGCACGCGCTGGA
>JABFYH010000065.1 GCA_013361335.1 Gemmatimonadaceae bacterium
CGATCGGCGCGCGGGTCCCCGCGGCGCGTTCGACGCCGGCACGCGCCGGCCCGCTGAGCGCGCGCGAGGCGGAGATCGCCCGGCTGGTCGCCGCGCGCCGGTCGAACAAGGAGATCGGCGTCGCCCTCGACATCTCGGCACGCACCGTCAGCACCCACCTCAGCAACATCTTCCAGAAGCTCGGCGTCGGGTCGCGCGGGGAGCTGGCCGACCGGGTGCGCGAGGAGGGGGTCTGACGTAGGGCGACAAGGCGCGCGGCTCTACGTCATCATACGTATGGAGCCGGTCTCGAGGCTCCCGTACCGTGCGGTCGACCTTCACCGGAGCCACCGCATGCGTCCCGTCATCCGCGTCCTCGCCCTCGTCGCCGCCCTGCTCCTCGCCGCCGTGACCGGCTGCCTTCCCTACACCGTCGGGTCGACCGCGCAGACCGTCCCGACGGGCCAGACTACCAGCGCAACGTCGTACTACTTCATCCCGAACGCCTTCAAGCGCCCGGAGGACTCGGTCGCGGCAGCGCTGGTGGGGGTGGACCGCGAGTGGCGGCACGGGCTGGACCCGAAGTCGGACCTCGGACTTCGTCTCACCTCCGGCCTCGGCGTCGTCATGAACTACAAGCGCCGGTTCCGCGACGCGGACGCCGGTGGGCCGGCCGTGGCGTACATCGTCGGCACCGGCATCGTCAACGCCGGCGAGCACCTGCATCTCGAGGGCACCATCGTCGCGTCGGGCGACGAAGCAGCTCGCGTCGTCCCCTTCGGTGGCGTGCGCGCGATGCAGGTGATCCCGCTCAACGTCGGCGCCGTGAACGACTCGCCCACCCTCGGCGCCTTCGGCGGTGTGCAGCTCGGTGACGGCGACTTCACGCTGCGCCCGGAGCTCGGCGTCTTCTACGACCGCAGTGCGCTTGGTCTCCGCTCGGCGAGCTTCATCGTCGTGCCGGCCATCACGCTGCAGCGCCGGCGCCGGCACAGCGAGGCGCAGACCATCCGGCCGCCGGCGATGCAGGGCTCGCGGCCCGATCGTGCCGGACGTGGGCCCGGTGTCATCGGCGGGTGCTCGGCGCTCGGGTGCGGCGCGCCGGTCGTGCCGGTGGTGCCGCCGCGACCCAGGCCGTGAGGGTGCCGATCACGACCCGCCCGCGCCGGCTGCTCTGTCGTCGACCGGGTGACATCCGCATCTTGTCCTGTCGCCCTCATCTGCGAGACCATATGCGCTTCATCCGGCTGTTGCCCGGCGCCATGATGTTCCTTCCCGCGATGCCGCTCGTCGCCCAACAGATGCCGAACGCTGCACCGCGCTCGGGGACGGCGGTCGCCGAATCGTTCCGCGGGATCTCCGGGCTCTTCGCGTCGCGGCTCGTCACGGCATTCGATTCCATCCCCGCGGCGAAGTACGGGTTCGCGCCGACGCCTGCGCAGCAGACGGTCGGCTATATCGCGCAGCATCTCGTCGACGCGAACTATGCGCTGTGCGAGCGCTTCGGTCGGGCGCCGCGCCCGCACGGTGCCGACGACGCGGTGGCGGACACCGTCAAGGCGAAGTGGCCCAAGGACACACTGGTCAAGGAGCTCAGGGCGTCGTTCGTGTTCTGCTCCGCCGCCTTGTCGACTGTCGACGATCCCGGCCTGGCGGTGGAGGTGCCGATCGGCGGGGCGGCCTCGGGGGCGAAGCAGCAGCGCGCCCTCAGCCTCCTGCTGTACGCGACCGATCTCGCGGAGCACTACGCGCAGCTCGCGAGCTACATGCGGATCATGGGAATGGTCCCGCCGTCGTCGCTGTCGCCGTTCGCGCGCACCGCGATCGAGCTCCCGGTCGGCGTGCTGTCGCGGTACGTCGGCACGTACGAGGTGCCGGCGAGCCGTCAGTTCGGCTCACCCGCACTGACGCTCGAGGTCACCGTGCGCGACGGCGCCCTGATAGTGAGGCCGGTCGGCCAGCCGGAGGCGCGACTCTGGCCTGCCAGCGAGACGGACTTCTTCCTCAAGGTCAGCAACGCCACGCTCACCTTCACCCGCGGTGCGGACGGCGCGGTGACGGGACTCGTGCTCCACAGCAACGGCGAGGACCGGCCCGGCACCAAGGTGAGATGACCCCTCCCGGCTCGGTGTACCGCCACGGCGGGCTCTAGCGCTCGCTCCCAAACGAGGTATCGTCCCTCCCGGCGCGCCGCTCGCGATCCGTCGTCCGAGCGCACACCGCCATGTCCCCAACCCGGAGGGTTCCATGAATGTGCACCGCGTAGCATCCCACGCTGCCGCCTGGTGCGGCGTGGTCGCCCTCGTCGGATGCGCCAAGGCCGACAACAAGGCCGATTCGGCCGCGGCCGTGTCGGCTGCCAGCACACCCGCGACCACCACCACGGCAGCCGCCACCATGCCGGCACCGATCGCGCTCGCCGACGTCGCCGGCACCTGGAAGGTGCGCGCCGTGCCGACGAGCGGCAGCGACACGGCGGCGACCGAGACGACGCTCACGGCGACGAGCACCACCGAGGGCTGGTCGACCAAGTTCGCGAACGGCCTCGTCGTCCCGCAGAAGGTCACCGTGGCGGGCGACAGCATCGTCACCGAGTCCGCCGCGCCATACAAGAGTGTGCGTCGCAAGGGCGTGACCGTCACGACCCGTGGCGTGTATCGCAAGGAAGGCGACAAGCTGGTCGGCACCGTCACGGCCCACTACACGGTGAAGGGCCCGGACTCGGTCGTGGTGCTCCGCTCCGAGGCAACGAAGCAACCCTGATTCCGGCTGGGCCGACCATGAGCACGACGCCGGCGACGCAAGTCGCCGGCGTAGTACTTCCAGCCAGGCGGTCATCGAGGAATCGATGAACTCCTCGATCGGAGCGGGCGGCTATACTGAAGGCTGACCCGCCATCCCGCGACTCCGTGACCCTGCTTTCCCTCTCCAACGTCGGCATCTCCTTCGGCGCGACCGAGCTCCTCAAGAACATCACCTTCACCGTCGCCGAGGGCGAACGGTGGGGGATCATCGGCCGCAACGGCGCCGGCAAGACGTCGATCTTCAAGGTCATCACCGGAGACCTGCAGCCCACCGTCGGGAGCGTCGCGCGCAAGCCGGGGCTCCGGCACGCCCTGCTCGACCAGCATCGCGCCTTCGAGGGCGCCACCACCGTCTGGCAGGCCGGGGCGGCCGCATGGCGCGAGGTCATGGCCCTCGAGCAGCGGATCGCGGAGCAGGCCATCGAGCTCGGTGAGATGGGCGAGCGCGTCACCGACGACTTCCTGGAACGGTTCGGCCGGGACCAGGAGCGCTTCGCCGACATGGGCGGCTACATCTACCACGCGCGCGTCGACGCGGTGCTGCAAGGCCTCGGCTTCGATGCCGAGGAGTCGAAGACGCGGCTCGTGTCGTCGCTGTCCGGGGGCGAGCGGGGACGCGTCGGCCTGGCGGCGCAGCTCATCGCGCCCGCGGACCTGCTGCTGCTCGACGAGCCCACGAACCACCTCGACCTCGACACCACCGACTGGCTCCAGGCGTGGCTGAAGGAGGCCGACGAGACGGTGATCGTCGTGTCGCACGACCGCGCCTTCCTCGATGCCATCTGCACCAACATCCTGCACGTGGAGGCGCGGTCGAGCGAGTCGTACAAGGGGAACTACAGCCAGTTCGTCCCGCAGCGAGCCGAGCGCCGGCTGACGCGCGAGCGCGAGCTGGAGAAGCAGCGCGCGTATGTGAAGAAGGAAGAGGAGTACATCCGGCGGAACATCGCCGGCGTCAACTCCTTCCAGGCGAAGGGCAAGCGCAAGCGGCTCGAGCGCCTGCCGCGGCTCGCGCCCCCGCCCGGTGATCCGGCGGCGATGACGCTCCACTTCGAGCCGGCGGAGCGCGGTGGCGACCAGGTGATCGCGATCGAGGATCTGCGGGTCGAGGTGCCGGGCCGCGTGCTGGTGGACGACTTCACGGCGGTGCTGCGGCGGAACGACTTCGTCGCCTTGGTCGGTCCCAACGGCGCGGGCAAGACCTCGGTCATCTCGACGTTGCTCGGCGATCGTCCGCCGGCCGCCGGCACGGTGCGGGTCGGGGGCTCGAT
>JABFYH010000144.1 GCA_013361335.1 Gemmatimonadaceae bacterium
CCGCACGGCGGCAGCTCGCCAGCTCGGCGGTCAGCTCCGCGGCCAGCTCCCGCGCGGACGTCGGGGTGGCGGCCCCAGCCCCGGCGCGGCCACTCCCCGCCGCGGTCAGGCCGGCCTGCGGCGCCATGCGCCGGAGCGCGACCGTGGAGAGGGGGGCGAGGGCGGAGATCGCCGTGCCCTGCGTGGTGAGGGCGCGCAGCAGGGCGAGGCGCTCCACGTCCGCCTCGGAAAAGAGCCGCTGGCCTCCTTTCGTGCGTGCCGGCGCCACGGCGCCGTATCGGCGCTCCCACGCGCGCACGGTCATCTCGGTCAGGCCGACGCGCGCCGCGGCGACGCGGATCGGGTAGCGGGGCGCCGTCGACACCACCGGCGCAGCGAGGCTGGGCACGTATAGCTCCTGTCTAAATATCGGTGAATGTTGCTTGACGATAATTATACACGCCGCCAGACTCGACGTCGATGACGATGTCGATGACCTCTCTGGCGGGCGGCCGCGCCCCCTGGATCGAGCGCTCGCTCCTGCTCGCCCTGTTCCTGCTGACGGCGATGGCCGCCGCCGGCTACGCCCTCTTCGCGCTGCACCCGGAGCGACTCGCCGGCGTGCCGAGCGCGATGGCCGTCTACGGGCAGGCGCTGCGCGTCTTCCCGCCCGCGCACATCGTCGCCGGCGTCGTCACCCTCGCCGGCATCCTCACCTGGCGCGTGCGCGGCGCCTGGCTCCCCGCCGCGGTGACGCTCTACCTCCTCAGCCTGGCGAGCGAGCTGCTCGGCACGACGGTCGGCCTTCCCTTCGGCCCGTACCGCTATGGGCCGGGCCTCGGCATCAAGTGGCTGGCCCACGTCCCCGTCCTGGTGCCGGCGAGCTGGTTCATGATGGCGCTCCCCTCCTTCGCGCTCGCCACGCGATGGGTCACCATGGACCGCGTCTGGCGCATCGTCGCCGCCGCCGCGCTGCTGGTGAGCTGGGACCTCGCCCTCGATCCGGCGATGAGCCGCCTCATGCCATACTGGATCTGGGGGCGCGCCGGCCCGTACTACGGGATGCCGCTGCTGAACCTCGTCGGTTGGTACGCGACGGGGCTCGCCCTCATGACCGCGCTCGCCCTGCTGCGCGTCGACCGCTGGCTCGCCGACGTGCCGACCGCGCCCCTGCTCGGCATCTACCTCGCCAATCTCGCGCTGCCGGTCATCATGGCCGCCGCCGCGGGACTGTGGCCGGCGTCCCTGCTCGCCGTCCTCCCGCTCGCACTCGCCGCGTGGGTGGCGCGCGCGCGCACTGGAGGCGCGGCATGACGGCCATCGCCAACGCGCGGCAGAGCGCGCCCCTCTTCCCCGGCGTCCCCGGCGTGCCGCGTCCGCCGCGGCAGGTCGCATGGGAAGACTATCTCTCGCGGCACGGCCGCTCCTTCTGGATGGCGGCGCGTCTGATCCCGCCCGCGCAGCGGGCGACGCTCGCCGGCGTCTATGCGTGGTGCCGCTACACCGACGACCTGGTGGACCACGCCACCTGCCCGCCCGACCTCCTGCTCCGCACCCTCGACGTCTGGGAAGCGCTGTCGCGCGCCGCCTACGAGGGACACGAGACGGGGATCGAGCTGCTGGACGTGGTGATGCGCGAGATGGCATGCCGCGCCGTGCCGTTCACCTACGCGCAGGATCTCATCCGCGGCATGCGCGCCGACGCCGTCGGTGCGCGGTTCGATACGCTGGAGCGACTCAGCGGCTACTGCCACGACGTCGCCTCGGTCGTCGGACTCTGGCTGACGGAGCTCTTCGGCGTGCACGACCGGTGGACGCTCGACCGCGCGGCGCGCCTCGGCGTGGCCATGCAGCTCACCAACATCGCGCGCGACGTCGGCGAGGACTGGGATCGCGGCCGGTTGTATCTCCCGCAGGCGATGCTCGATCGGCATGGCGTCACCGAGCAGATGATCGGCGCGCTGCGGCACGGCGTCGAGCCGATTCCCGAACGCTACGTCGCGCTCCTCGAGGAGCTGATGTCGGCCGCCGACGCCGGCTATGCCGACGCGGCCGAGGCGATCGGCAATCTGCCGCCGTTCTTCCGCTCGTCCGTTGCGGTGGCGTCACGAGTGTATCGCGGCATTCACGACGCCATTCGCGCGAACGGCTACGACTCGATCCGCCGGCGCGCCGTGGTCCCCGACGTGACGCGCGCCACGCTGGCGCGAGCGGCGCTGGCGACCCTCGGTGGACAGGACGCCGCGCAAGGGTAACGCAGGACACACTGCGACGCCGGAGTGAGACCGGCATCACCGACGCCGGCGTGACCCGTGTCACGTCGCACCGTGATGCGCAGGATGTGGTAAGATCCATGCGAGAGAGTCGCATCATGGACGTCACCACCACCCTCACCGCCGCGCTGACCGATTACGCGTTCGAGCCGATCAACCTCGGCGAGTCGGGAGCATCGGTGTGGCGGTGCAGCATGGACGCCGCGCCCACGCTCTATCTGAAGACGGCGGCCCTCGTCGCCGGTCTCCGGCTCGACGAGGAAGCGGAGCGGCTGCGGTGGATGAAGACGCACGATCTCCCGGTGCCCACCGTTCGCGAATACGGCCACACCGACAACGCGGAGTATCTGCTGCTCGACCAAGTCTCCGGCGTGCCGGCCTCGGATCCGAGCTGGCGCCGCTTTCTCCCGGAGGTCGTCACCGCGCTCGGCCAGGGACTCGCCCGACTCCATCACACGCCGATCGCGGACTGTCCATTCAATCACCGAATCGTGTGGCAGGTCAACGAGGCCTGCCGGCGCGTGGCGGCGGGCCTCGTGCGCGAGGAGGACTTCGACGACGAGCGGCTCGGTCGCCGGGCCACGGAGCTCCTCACCGAGCTGCTTGCGACCACCCCCGCCGAGGAGGACCTCGTGTTCACGCACGGCGACTTCTGTCTGCCGAACGTGGTCCTCGACCGCACCGCCGACGGCAAGCTGCACGTCGCCGGCCTGGTCGACTGCGGGAGTGCCGGCGTCGCCGACCGCCATCGGGACCTCGCGCTGGCGATCCGCAGCATCACGCACGACCTCGGCCGGGGATGGGTCCGCCCCTTCCTCCGCGCCTACGGTCTGCCTCATCCGCAGCCGGATCGGCTTCGCTTCTATGCCCTGCTGGACGAGTTCTTCTGAGTGCAGAAGGTACGGAGCCGACCGGAGCCGACGGATCGCTTCGTGATCCGCCCGACTGCCTCGCACCTATCACCGGAGCGGGCCGCGCGGTAACGTCCGTGGCATCGACTTCAACCCGAGGATCCTCCATGCGCCGTCTCCGTCGTCCGCTGCTCGTCGCCGCGTCCCTCGCCCTGGTTGCCCCGGGAATCACGCGTGGTCAGGATGCCGCCCGCGCCGTGACCGGCGGCGGCATTCTCGTCTCCGGGTGGACCGGGAAGGTCGACGCGCGCGAAGAGAAGGCCGGGCAGACCGTCGCGAACGCGAAGTTCGCCGCCGAAGGCAACGGGTTCCGCGTCACGACCGGGCCGGCGGTGACCTACTGGAATCCCGCGAATCGCGCGGCCGGGGACTACACCGTGAAGGCGACGTTCACGGAGCCGAAGTACATGGGCCTCAACAATCACCCGCACCCGTACGGCATCGTCATCGCCGGGAACGACCTGGGCACCGAGCAGCAGAGCTACCTGTACTGCGCGGCGTACGGGAACGGCAACTTCATCGTGCGCGGCTTCGGGCCGGCGCCCTTCCAGCTGAACGGTGGCCATGGCGAGGCCAACGCCGCCGTGCACAAGGCGTCCGCCGCGGGCGAGCCGGTGACGCAGGAGATCGCCGTTTCCGTACGGGGCGACCGCGTCGATTGCGCGGTGAACGGCACCGTCGTCGCGAGCTATCCCGCGAGCGAGCTCGTGACCACCGGCCGGCTCAAGTCGACCGACGGCGTCTACGGTCTCCGCTTCGCCCACAACACCGAGGCGGTCGTCACCGGCTTCACCGTGACGCGGCCGGTCACCAAGCGGTGAGCCGGAGGGCTCGCCGGAGCCCGGGGATGATCACACCGC
>JABFYH010000067.1 GCA_013361335.1 Gemmatimonadaceae bacterium
CGCCCTGATCGACGACGATCAGCCCTTCCTCGTCGAGCGCACGGTCAACCACGTCGCCGAGCCGATCCTGCTGCTCGCCCACGAGAGCCGCGAGGCGCTGCTCGGCGCCAAGGTCGACATCCAGTACGATGTCGCCGAGCCGCTGTACGATCCCGAGCGCTCGCCGACGTCGTTCAAGGACATCAGCATCCTGAAGGGCGATGTCGAGGCCGCGCTCGCCCGCGCCGACGTCATCGTCGAGGGCACGTATCGCACCGGGCATCAGGAGCACGTGTACATCGAGACGAACGGCGTGATCGCCGTGCCGGAGGACGGCGGCATCACGGTGTACGGCTCGATGCAGTGCCCCTTCTACGCGTACAAGGCGCTCCGCAGCCTGATGGGGCCGTCCATGGAGCTACGCGTCGTGCAGACGGAGACGGGCGGCGGCTTCGGCGGCAAGGAGGAGTACCCGTCGATGATCGCCGGCCATGCGGCGCTGCTCGCCCTCAGGTCCGGGCGACCGGTCAAGATCATCTACGACCGGGTGGAGGACATGGTGGCGACGACCAAGCGCCATCCCTCCATCGTGCGCCACCGCACCGGTGTCATGCGCGACGGCAGGCTCGTGGCGATGGACGTCGACGTCGTCCTCGACGGCGGCGCGTACAGCACGTTGAGCGGCGTCGTGCTTTCGCGCGGCTGCATCCATGCCGCGGGTCCGTACCGCTGCGACGACCTTCGCATCACCGGCCGGGCGATGCTGACGAACACCCCGCCCAACGGCGCCTTCCGTGGATTCGGCGCGCCGCAGACGGAGTTCGCCGTCGAGGTGCACATGGAGCGGATCGCCGAGCAGCTCGGCATGGACCCGGTGACGCTGCGCGACATGAACGCGCTGCGGCCCGGCGACCGCACGGCCACCGGTCAGCTCCTGCGCGAGGACGCGAGCGCGCGCGCCTGTCTCGACGAAGCCGTGCGGCGCAGCGACTTCCGCCGGAAGCGCGACGCCTGGCGGGGCACCAACAAGGGGATCGGGCTCTCCCTGTTCTATCATGGCGCGGGGTTCACCGGGGCGGGCGAGGAGCGGCTCAGGTCGCGGGCACGGCTCGACCTGACCGAGTCCGGGGTGCGCATCCTGGTGGCGTCGACCGAGATCGGCCAGGGCACGCGCACCATGCATGCGCAGATCGTCGCCGACGCCCTCGGCATTCCCTATGACTCCGTCGAGGTCGCGCAACCCGACACCTCGATCGTCGCCGACAGCGGGCCCACGGTCGCCTCGCGCACCTGCATGATCGTCGGCCGCATCCTCGAGCGGTGCGCGCAGGAGATGCGTCGCACGCTCGGCGACCTGTCGCCTGCGGAGTATCACAGGGCGCGCGGACCGCTCTCGGTGGTGATGGAGCACGTGCCCCCGGAGTGGATCCGCTGGAACGACGACACCTACCAGGGCGACGCCTATCCGACCTATGCGTGGGGCTGCGACGTGGTCGAGGTCGAGATGGACCCCGACACCTCGGAGGTTCGGCCGACGAACGTCACCGTCGTGCAGGAGTTCGGGCGCCCGATTCACCCCGCGCTCGCGCAGGGGCAGATCGAGGGCGGCACGGTCCAGGGACTCGGCTACGCGCTGCTCGAGCACGTCGTCATGAAGGACGGCGCGATGGCCAACGCCACCCTGACCAACTACACCATCCCGACGACGCTCGATACGCCACCGCTGGACGTGGTGATGCTCGAGAACCACTTCGACGGCGGACCGTTCGGCGCGAAGGGGCTCGGCGAGCTGCCGATGGATGGACCCGCGCCGGCGGTCGTGAACGCCATTCGCTATCTGGGACTCGATCTGCGTGAGATTCCCGCCATCCCGGAGACGCTGATCGCGTGCGCTTCACGCTGAACGGCGCGCCCGTCGAGGTGGACGTCCACCCGATGAAGCGGCTGCTCGACCTGCTGCGCGAGGAGTGTGCGCTCACGGGCACGAAGGAAGGGTGCGGCGAGGGTGAGTGCGGCGCGTGCACGGTGCTGATCGACGGGGCGGCGGTGTGCTCCTGTCTCGTGCCGGCGGCACAGGCCGAGGGCGCCGCCGTGCTCACCATCGAAGGGCTGGGTGACGCGCACCCGCTCCAACGCTGCTTCATGGACGAGGTGGGGGCGCAATGCGGGATCTGCACGCCGGGAATGATCATGGCGGCCTGTGTCCTCGCCCCCGACGCCTCGCTGGATGAGATCCGCCTTGGGCTCGCGGGGAATCTCTGCCGGTGCACGGGGTACTCGGCGATCTATCGCGCCGTCCAGTCGGCACGCCGGCAGTGAAAACCGCACTCTCCACCCTCGAGCTGCGCCGCGCGCACACGCTCGACGACGCGCTGGCGATCATGCGGGCCGAGCATCGCGTGCCGATCGCCGGCGCGACCGACCTCTACGTCGGGCTCAACTTCGGCACCGTTCGCGCGCGCCGTTTTCTCGACCTCTGGCCCCTCGACGAGCTGCGCACGATCTCGGCGGTGGACGACCGGCTCGTGCTCGGCGCGCTGGTCACCTACACGGCGATGATCGCGTCGCCCATCGTGCGCGAGCGCCTGCCGATGCTGATCGAGGCGGCACGGCAGGTGGGTGGGGTGCAGATCCAGAATCGCGGGACGGTGGGTGGCAACGTCGCGAACGGCTCGCCGGCGGGCGACTCGCTGCCGGTGCTCGCCGCCGCCGATGCGGTCGTCGTGCTGCGGAGCGTGGACAGCGAGCGGCGCGTTCCCCTCACCGCGTTCTATACCGGCTATCGCGCCAGCGTCATGCGCGCGGACGAGCTCATCGTCGCCATCGAGCTGCCGCGCGTCGTCGGCGCCCAATGGTTTCGGAAGGTCGGCACCCGGGCGGCGCAGGCGATCTCCAAGGTCGTCGTCGCCGCGGTGCGCAACGAGTCCTCCGCGCGGATCGCCGTCGGCAGCATCGCGCCCACGGTGGTACGGCTGACCGCGACCGAGCGCGCACTCGCCTCCGGTGCGCCGATCGACGACGCGATGGCGGCGCTCCGTGCGGAGGTGCGGCCGATCGACGACCTGCGCTCGACGGCCGAGTATCGGAAGCGCGTCACCGAGAACCTGGTGCGCCGGTTTTGGAGCGAGACCGCCTGACGGCCGACACGCCGCCGATCTTCCGCTCCCGGCGCGTGGTCACGCCGGAAGGGGTGCGAGCGGCCTCGCTGCACATCCACGACGGGATGATCCGCCGTGTCGCAGCCTGGGACGACGTGCCCCGTGCGGTCGCGGTGGAGGACGTGGGCGATCTCGTACTCATGCCGGGTCTCGTCGACACCCACGTGCACATGAACGAGCCGGGCCGCACGGAGTGGGAGGGATTCGAGACGGCGACGCGCGCCGCGGCGGCGGGTGGAGTGACCACGCTGCTCGACATGCCGCTCAACTCCGTGCCCGCCACGACCTCCGTCTCTGGCCTCGAGGCCAAGCGACTCGCCGCCCGCGGCAAGTGCGCGGTGGACGTCGGCTTCATCGGCGGCGTCGTGCCGGGCAACGCGCACGAGGTGGCGCACCTGCGCGCGGCGGGCGTGCTCGCCTTCAAGTGCTTCCTCGTGGACTCCGGCGTCGACGAGTTTCCCGGCGTGCACGAGGAGGATCTTCGCGAGGCCTTTCCCGTGCTCGCCACCTTGGGCGTTCCGCTCATGGTGCACGCGGAGCATCCGGCACACATCGTCACACCGCCCCGTGACGGTTCGACATCGTACGCCGCCTATCTCGCCTCCCGACCGCCGGCGGCCGAGCGTGCAGCGATCGAGATGCTCGTGCGGTTGGTGGAGTGGTGTCGTGTCCCTGTCCACATCGTGCATCTGTCGTCGGCCGAGGGGATCGCCGTCGTTCGTGGCGCGAGAGCGCGCGGGCTGCCGATCACGGCGGAGACCTGCCCGCACTATCTGACGTTCGCGGCGGAAGAGATTCCGGACGGTGCCACGGCGTACAAGTGCGCGCCCCCCATTCGCTCCGCGGTCGAGCGGGAAGCGCTCTGGCAGGGACTGCTGCGTGGCGACATCGACATGGTCGTGAGCGACCATTCCCCTGCTCCGCCCGCGTTGAAGGATGGAGGCGGCGACTTCTTCTCGGCGTGGGGCGGCATCGCGTCGCTCCAGCTCGGGCTGTCGGCGATGTGGACGGCGGCGGCGACGCGCGGGGTCGGGCTCGTCGAGCTCACGTCGTGGATGGCGGCCGGTCCGGCGACGCTCGTGGGCCTGGAGCGGCGCAAAGGACACATCGCTGCCGGCCGGGACGCCGATCTCGTGGTCTGGGATCCGGGGGCGAGCGCCGTCGTCGATCCGGCGCAGCTCCAGCATCGGCATCCCGTGACCCCGTACGCCGGCCACAGGCTGCGCGGAGCGGTGCGGGCGACGTACCTTCGTGGACGGCTCGCATACCGTGACGGCGGCTTCACCGTACCGCGAGGCGAGCTCCTGGCCGCACCGCCCACCTCACCATCGCATGGCTGACTTCACCGATCTCATCGACCTCGCGTCGGAACGGCTGGGCGGCGCGGTGCTCGCCGCCAACGACGAGTTCTTCGCGCCCAAGGAAGGGCTGATCAAGGTGACGAAGCCCGAGTGGCGCGAGGGGCTGTACACCGAGCGTGGAAAATGGATGGATGGGTGGGAGACGCGTCGCCGTCGGGCGCCCGGGGAAGATTGGGCGGTGGTGCGCCTCGGCGCGCCGGGCACCGTGCGCGGCGTGGTGATCGACACCAGCTTCTTCACCGGCAACTATCCGGAGTCGGCGAGCCTCGATGGGTGTGAGGTGGAGGGCACGCCGGCGACGTCGGTGTTGACGGATGGGGGAGTGACCTGGCGTCCGCTGCTGCCGCTGGTGACGCTCGCTGGCGATGCGCAGAACCGGTTCGAGGTGGAGCAGTCCCCGCGCCGGGTGACGCATGTCCGGCTGACGATCCATCCCGATGGCGGCGTCGCGCGCCTCCGCGTGCACGGCGACGTCGTGCCGGCCGACGACCTGTTCGATCCCGGCGAGCGTCACGACCTCGCGGCGATGGAGCACGGAGGCTTCGTCGTCGAGTGCAGCGACATGTGGTACGGGCATCGCCAGAACCTCATCCTCCCTGGACGGTCGACGCACATGGGCGACGGCTGGGAGACGAAGCGGCGGCGCGGGCCCGGACACGAGTGGACGATCGTGCGGCTGGCGCGGCGGGCGGTGATCGACCGGGTGGAGCTCGACACCGATCACTACAAGGGCAATGCGCCGGGAAGCTGCATGTTGGAGTGCGCGGACGCGGGGGTCGTCTCCACGACCGGGCGGTTCGATGTCGGCGCGCACCAGTGGCGCGAGCTCGTGCCACACACGCCGCTCCAGCCTCACACCAGACATCGCTTCTCGGCGACAGTCGTGCCGCGCCCTGCGACGCACGTGCGGCTCAACATCTATCCGGATGGCGGAGTGGCGCGGCTCCGGCTGTTCGGGAGGGAGGTCGCATGACCACCGTTGCCGCCTTCGACAAGATGCCGACCGCCGAGGCCGCCGATCTTCTGCTCGCGTGCTGCGGCGCGCGGCGCTGGGTCGACGGCATGGTGGCGCGACGGCCCTTCCACCTTCTGGGTGTGCTGCTCGGCAACGCCGACGAGGTGTGGAGCACGATGGCGCCGCCCGACTTTCGCGAGGCCTTCCAGCATCATCCCCGGCTGGGCGACGCGCGCACCGCGCCGGCGGGGGGGGACCGCGCGCTGGTGTGGTCGTCCGGCGAGCAGGCGGGCATGACCGACGCGTCGCTGGAGCTGCGGACGAAGCTCGCTGCGGCCAACGAGGCGTACGAGGCGCGCTTCGGCTTCATCTGCATCATCTGCGCGACGGGGCTGAGCGCGGCGGAGGTTCTCACGCTCACGGAAGAGCGGATGGAGAACGACCTCGAGGACGAGCTGGCGATCGCCGCGGAGGAGCAGCGGAAGATCACCCGGCTTCGTCTCCTGAAGCTCTTCAAGGAGCCAGGCAGCCCGGCGGCGCCATGAGCACCCTCAGCACGCACGTCCTCGACACCGCGCTCGGCCGACCGGCGGCCGGAGTGCGCGTCATCCTCGAGCAGGTGGACGATACGGGAGTGGTGGTGTCGCTCGGCGTCGGCGAGACGGATGCCGATGGCCGGCTGCGCGATCTGCTGCCGCCGGGTCAGGCGCTCGACCCCGGCGACTACCGGCTGCGCTTCGACGTGGGCGAGTACTTCTCGCTCACGAAGCGCGAGAGCTTCTTTCCGTCGGTGATGGTGGAGTTCACCATCACGGGACCGGCCGCGCACTATCACGTGCCGCTCCTGCTCAGCCCCTACGGATATTCGACGTATCGCGGCAGCTGACCCCCCGTGTTGTCAGGGAACCATCGCCCCCTGCGCGATCCACCGGCCGAGGATCGCGCGCTCCTGTTCCGTGATGTGCGTCTTGTTGGCGGGCGGCATGGTGCGCGTCACCACGGCGCGCTCGCGGATCCGTGGCGCATGCAGCTGGATCTGCGCCGGCAGATCGAAGGCGACGCCCGACGGCGCCGCACCGAACGAGCTGTCCGCGGGCTGGAGTGAATGACACGCCGCGCAGCGGCGGTCGATCACGTGGCGTGCCTCGGCGAAGGTCACGACTGACGGAACGTTCGCCGCGGCGGCCGAGGTCGCGGCCGGTACGCCCATCGCCATCAGGGCGTAGAGCACGACGGCCGAGGCGGCGACCGTGCCGACGAGCGCCGATCGCCACCACGGAGTGGTGAAGCGGACGTTCATGAGGTGTCGCACCGCGGCTCCCGTGGCGACGATGACGAGCAGCAGCAGCCAGCTCCATCGGTGCGAGTACACCGACGGAAAATGCGCGCTCACCATGAGCGCGATCACCGGAAAGGTGATGTAGTTGTTGTTGATCGACACGCGCTTCGCGCGCGCGGCGATCGCCGGGTCCGCTCGGCCCTCGCCGGCCACCGACTTCACCAGGTCGCGCTGCGAGGGGATGATCGTCATCGCCACGTTGCCGGCCATGATCGACGCCAGCATCGCTCCGACATGCAGAAAGGCGGCGCGGCCGCTCAGCAGATGGGTGAGCGCGTAGACCATCACGACGAAGGCGACCACCAGGATCGTGGTCGCCGCCGCCGGCGCCCGCGGCCCGACGGCGCGCTGCACGGCTTCGTACAACCCAACGCCGAGCACGATGGCCGAGATCCCGATCGCCACCGCGGCGCCGTGCGAGAGCGCGGCGACCGTCGGATCGGCGAGCGCGGCGCGCCCTCCAGCGTAGTACACCGCCACCAGGAGCACCGCGCCGCTGATCCACGTCGTGTACGCCTGCCACTTGAACCAATGCAGCGTACGTGGCAGGGGCTGACCGACGAGCTGCGTCTTCTCCACGAAGTAGAACCCGCCGCTGTGGAGCAGCCAGCTCTCTCCCTGCAGCCCGTCCTCGGGCCGCGACGGCGGCGCGAGCGTGCGGTCGAGCCAGTTGAACAGCATCGAGTTGCCCACCCACATGATCCCGGCGATCACGTGGACCCAGCGTGCGGCGTAGTCGAGCAGCTCGTAGAAGGTGGGCGTCACCGCGCCGTGTCCGCGGCCATGCCCGTCCGAGCGTTCATGATGCGCACGAAGGAGCGTCCCCGGAAATCTTCTTCCGTCAGCCCCGTCATCCGCAGCGCCTCGGCTTCCGTGACGGCGCCGGAGTTGATGCCGCGCAGAAAGAAGTTGAGGAGTCCCTGTCCGGTCGCGGCGTCGTCGAACACGTTGCCGACGAGCGTGGCCTGTGCCGCCTTCTCCACGAAGTTCTTCAGCCGCGCGCCGGCCGCTTCGATCCCGTCGAGGAAGAAGAAGTACAGCGCCGCGTAGCGGGTCACGAGCTGCGCCGGATGCAGATCCCACCCCTGATAGAATCCGCCCTCGAGGGAGTGGAGGACGTCCCCGAAGTGCATGCGCCACGCGTCGCGCATCGCGGCCCGGTTCTCGGCCTGCTGCTGGGTCGTCAGCGCACTTCCTGGTGTCGTGCGGTGCACCGGTACGGGGAGCACGGCCGTCGAGCCGTCGGACAGCCAGACGCCCGTCCCGGCGAGGGTGACCTGCATGACGTGCTTCGCGAAGTCGTTGGCCGGGTGCGCCATGCGCTGGTGCGCCGCCGTGATGTTGAGCGAGGCAGTGTAGTCGTACGTCCCGAAGTGCGCGCCGGTCAATCGGCCGTCCGAGACCTCCACGAGCCGCGGCAGGAGCGACCGTCCCTCGTGGTCGATGATGATCTGCGGCGTCTCCACCATCACCTCGAACCGGAGCGCGCGCTTGGCGAGGCCGAGCGTGCGCTCGAGCTGGCGGAGCACGGCCACCACGTAATCCACCTGCTCCACCATCGTCACCTTCGGGATCGTGACGACGAAGTTGTCCGGCAGCGCACCGGCCTGTGTCACCAGCGTGGTGAGGACCACGTCGAGCGTGCGCATGCTGCGGAGGCGGAGCTCCTCGGTCAGCGTCTTGACCCGGATGCCGATGAACGGGGGCAGGGTGCCGTCGGCGATCCCACGCGCCAGCTCCTCGCCGACGACGACGGCGTGGTGATCCTCCTCGTCGTCGGGACGATTGCCGTAGCCATCCTCGAAGTCGACGCGGAAGTCCTCCACCGCCTCGCGCGCCAGCTTCTCCCGCACCCGGGCGTGCACCGCGTCGAGCGACCGGTGGCCGGCGACGTCGAGCATCTCGCCGAGCGCCGCCGGCGTGGCGACGTACTCTTCCATGGCGCGGCGCGCGACGCCGGCGATCTTCGCCGCGGCGTCGGCGCCGAACAGCTGCGCCCCGCCGTAAACGGTGTGTACCGGCTGCCGGCCCGGCGGATCGCCCGGATGCCGCCGGGCGAACTCGAGGTTCGCCTCGCGCAGATCGGCGGTGGCGTCGGCCAGCTCTGCCTGATTGATCGACGGGAGCGGTGGAGTCCGATGGTCGGGCATCATGAGGTCGGATGAGCGGAGAGCGGATGAGTGATGAAGCGGAGGGCGGTCGAGCAGTTCCGCTCATCCGCTCATCCGCTTCCTCGCTCATCCGTTATAGATCTTTCCATTCTTCGCGCGATAGAGCTCCAGCACGGCGCGGGCTTCGTCCCGCAGCACGTCGCGCACGATCTCGATCCCACGGTCCTCCAGGTACCGATACGATGCGGGGAACACCGGGCCCTCCTCGAAGTGGAGCAGCGTGGCGTCCTCGCGCCCCGCGCCGTAGACCACCCGCTTGACCCCGCTCCAGAGCGTCGCACCCAGGCACATCGCGCACGGCTCGCACGAGGTGAACAGCTCGTGCACGGGAAGTCCCGGCGCGCTGAGCGAGAAGGCCCCCACTTCGCGCTGCGCCATCATGAACGCCACCATCTCGCCGTGCAGGGTGGAGTTGTTGAGGCGCACCACGCTGTTCATCCCCACCGCCACCAGGCGTCCGCTGTCTCTCTCGTAGATCGCTGCCCCGAACGGTCCGCCGGTGCCATGCACGACGTTCGCCCGCGCGACGGCGATCGCCAGGCGCATCTTGGCCGCGTCGTCGCGATACACCACGCTGTTGTCGACCACGTCGTGCACCCAGGCCGGGTGGTCGACCTGCACGACCGATGTCGTCGCGCGTGGCCGCTGTTCCTCTCGCTGAGCCATCCTGGAATACTGTGTGACTGGCGCGGGCGGCGGGAGGGCCCGGCGGGAGTCCGATGCACCGCGCCGAGCCTGTCCGGCGGTCGGATCAGGTGGTATCTCTCATTCATGGACTTCTACGTCATCTCCCTCGCGGCCGGTGCGACCGGCCTCGCTGCGATGGCCGTGGTTGGCCTGTCACACACCGGCCACGCCGCCCACACGAGTCATACGCATGCGGGCGAGGGTGCGCACGGCGGCCATGCGGCGCACGGCGGACACGTGGGCCATGCCGGTCATGCGGCCCACACCCATGGGGCGCATGTCCCGCACGCCGGCGACCACGCGTTCTCGTGGATGCAGTCGCTCCTTTCGCCCCGCGTGCTGTTCGCGCTCATGGTCGGCTTCGGCGCCGGCGGTTTGCTCGCGGAGCCGCTCGGCGAGCCGTGGCGGCTCGGGGCGGCCATCCTCGGGGCCGCCGGGTTCGAGGCGCTGTTCGTCGGCCCGATCTGGCGCTTTCTCCTCCGGTTCGAATCGAGCCCGGCGGCGACCCTCGAGAGCGCGATCGAGGACGACGCACGGGCCGTCACCGGCTTCGATGCCAACGGCAACGGCCTCGTCGCCGTGGACGTCGACGGCCAGATCGTGCAGCTGCTGGCCACGCTCATTCCGGACGACCGCGCCCGCGGCGTCCGCATCCGGTCCGGCGACGTCGTGCGCATCGCCGACGTGGACGCCGCCCGGGGTCGCTGCACCGTGCGCGCCAACGACCGCTGAACTCTCCCTCACCTCCCATGTCGAGCCTCATCCTCATCGTCGCCGCCATCGTCTTCGGCGTGCTGTTCGTCCTCCCGATCATCGTCGCCTCCTTTCTCCGGAACGTCGAAGCCGGCACCATCCGGCTCGTGAGCTGGCTCGCCGGCGGGACGGTGATCTATCGCGGGCCCGGCAAGTCGAAGGAGATCCCCCTGCTCACCACCGGCACCACGATCTCGAGCAAGGTCATCAACGTCGATCTCGACATCACCGACCAGACCGCCGACCTCGACGAACACGGCACGCCGCAGCCGATCAAGGTGCGCGTGCTGGCCAGCGCGATCGTCTCGGTGGGTGACAGCGATCAGCTCATCAAGACCGCCGCGAACCGCTTCTTCGCCAAGCCGGAAGGAGACCAGGTGAACACGCTCACCGATCTCCTGTCGAGCTCCGCGCGCCGCGCGATCAACCTCCTCACACACGACCAGCTCTTCTCCGCGCGATCGGCGCCGCGTGTGCTCACCGCCGGCACCTCCGCCGGCACCGCGGTGGTCTCGGCCCCGCCCCGCCAGCTTCCGGCCACCACCAGCGGCATGTCGGGCACCGTCGACACCCTCGAGGACGAGGACGACCCGCTCGCCGTGATCATCCGCAAAGCCTGCTCGCGCGAGCTCACGGACCTCGGTCTCATCTTCAACTCCCTGAACATCAAGGTCGTGCAGAGCGAGGTGGCCGAAGCGCGCCGTCGCATGTCGGCGGCCGAAGCGCAGGCGACGGCGGACATCGTGCAGGCGCAGCAGGCCCGCCGCGCCAAGGAGGCGACGATCGAGGCCGAGCGCATCATCTCCGACCGTCAGCGCGAGCTCGAGCAGACACGCGCCAGCAACGCGGCGTTGATCGCGCAGGCGGAAGCCAAGCGCCAGGAGGCGATGGGCGTGCAGCGCGTCGCCGAGCTGGACGCGACGCAGATCGCCCAGGCGCGGGCCGACGCCGAGCGCGTGACGATCGAAGCGCAGGCTGCGGCGGAAGCCGAGGCGATCCGCATCCGCACCGTGGCGGCCGCACAGGCCGAAAGCATCGAGAAGGTGAACGAGGCCATCGCCGCCGGCGGGGAGAGCTACTTCCGCTACCGGCAGATCGAGATGATCCCCGTCATCGCACCGCGCATCGCCGATGCGCTCGCCCAGGCGAAGCTCATCACGGTGTCCGGCAACGACGGTGGCGGCGCCGCGAACGGCGCGACGAACCAGATCGCGAGCGTCATCCAGACCGTGCTCGCCGCGCAGCTCGTGGCCAGGGGAGGGATGCTCGGTGAGAGCGACGCGAGCCCGCGCGGCAGCGGCGCGGACGCGTCGGAGCGCGATGGCGCGAAGGCGCCGCCACCGGTGGCGCAGGCCCCCGCGAAGAGTCCGGTGATGCCACCGCCGGGGACGATTCCGCCCGTCGGGCGACGCTGACCGCTAGCGCCGCATCGCGAGCCACAGCTGCCGCCACCAGGGCGGATCGACCACCCACGAGGATTGGAGGTCGGTCCGCCAGCGCTGGAGCGCGCCGCTCTCGCCCTGCAGCACACGCTCCCGCGTGACGGTCGGCGGCGGCGGCGCGATCGACGCCAGGCGGGTATACACCCGCTCGCGCGCGGCGGGGCTCGCACGCCGCAGCAGATGCCAGAGCGTGATGGTGCTGTGCGCGTCCGCCGCGGCGAGCACCTGCCCGACGGCCGCGTCGCTCGCCGGATCGGCGTCGAAGGCCGCCACCGCGCGCCGCAGCCGGTCGCTTGCACTCACGGGATACGGCAGCCCTGGTCCGCGGCCGTTGCGCAGCGACGCGGCGTTGCCGGCGAGCACCGCGACGTTGACGTCGCCCATCTGCAGCTCCACCTCGCCCTGCTCCACCGTCAGCAGCCCGTTGCCCCGTTCATCGGCGCTGAGGGTGTAGACGCAGCCCAGGTCCACGGCGAGCGCGCTGGCCGTCTGCACGAGGAAGTAGCGCGGCGGCGCGTCGATCGACGCGTGCATCGTGCCGCGCTCCAGCGCCAGGCGATGCTCGGCGGCGGCGTCATCGAGGAGCCGAAGGCGTGAGTCGGGTCCGAGCTCCGCACGCCCGATGCGACCGACCGCCAGCACGGCGCTCGAGCGGGCGTCGGTCTCCACCACGCCGCCGCGCTCCAGCCGGCCCGACGCGAGCGCGCCCGCCGAGTTGCGCACCACGGGCGTGCCGTGCGCCGCCGCCACCGCCCACGGGGCGAGATGTGCGGCACGCGAGCGCCCCGCGAGTGAAAGCCCCGCCGCGGCAACTACTGTCGCCGCGGCGAGCGCCGCCCACGCGCCGATCCGGATGGAGCGTCGGCGTGTCGGCGTCTCGGCCGCGCGTAGCGGCGTCGCGCGATAGGCCGCCGGACGAAGCAGTGCCTCGAGTCGTTCGATCTCCGGATCGGGCGCTGCCGTCGGGTCCCACAGATAATCGTCAGCCATGCGTCGTCTCGTGTCCCAGCTGCTCCCGCAGGAGCCTGATCCCATGATGCAGATACACGCGCACCGTGCCGTGGGTGAGGCCGAGCGTGCGGGCGATCTCCTCCCCGCCCATCTGCTCCACCAGCCGCAGCGTCAGCGGCTCACGGTAGCGTTCCGGCAGCGCGCGCAGGGCGCGCAGCACGTCGTCCATCGCCGTCGTCTCGGGTGACGGCGTCGACCCCGCCACCTGGTCCGAGAGCGCCTCCGTCGGCCGCGACGACCGGTGGTGCATGCGCGCTTCGTTGCGTGCCATCGTCGCAATCCAGCCGCCGAACGCCGCCGGCTCGCGCAGCGTGTGGAGCTGTCGCAACGCGCGCAGGAATACGTCCTGGACCAGATCGGGCACGTCGTCGCGTGGCGCGCTGGCGAGCAGCACGCCGTGCACCAGCCGCGCGAAGCGCTCGTACAGCGCACCGAACGCCGCGCGGTCGCCCGTCTGCGCCGCACCGACGAGCGCCGCCGTGTCGATCGTGCGCACGTCCGAAGGGATGACCGCGGTCGCCGTGGGCTCGGCCAAGGGGCGGACTCGCATGGGTAAGGGATGCCGGCGCGCCGCCCGATGTTAACGCGCTAACATCGCCTCCGCTCGGTGCATCCTCCTGGCGATTCCCTCAACCATGGAGCGTGGAGCATGACCAGTACCATGTGGACCGCCGTCGTTGCCCTGTCGGCCGCCGCGTTCGTCGCCAATCCTCGTCCGGGCAGCGCGGTGGCGATCAGCCCAGCCGTTCATCCAGGAGGCGCGCCCGACACCCTCGTCGTGAACCCGCGTGCCTCGTCCGTCCATTGGGCGGCGAGTGGCCTCGGCGGGAGCGTCACGCGCCAGGGAACCATCGGCATGGGAACGGGGATGTTCGTCATCCGTCACCAGCAGCTCACCAGCGGCCTCTTCACCGTGAACATGCGCCAGCTCGACGATGAGCTGCAGGGGCCGGAGCTGTTCGACGTCGCGCACAACCCGACGGCGTGGTTCAGCTCCACCGGGATGAAGCGGGTCGCCTCGGATCGGTGGGAGCTGACCGGCAATCTCACCATCCGTGGTGTGACGCGCCCGGTCATCTTCCTGGCCGATGTGCGGTGGGAGGAGCTGGGCCATATGATCGCCACCTCGACCTTCACCATCGACCGTCGGGAATGGGGGATCGGAACGCGCGGCGCCGGGTTCGTGAGCGATTTCTCCCCGTGGGCGATCCAGCTCACCATCACCGTCGACGCGCGCCGGAAGCAGCCCGCGGTGGCCACGCCCTGACGCGAGCGGATGCGGATGCCCGATGACCGCGCCACGCTTCTTGCGAAGGGGCGCGGTCATGTCTCCCAGCAACATCGCCTTTCTCGTCGGCGGGCTGATCGTCGGGCTGATGGCGTTCATCGGGTTCATGAACGCCGTGAAGGGAACGCCGGTGCATCGGGTCGCGGACTTCGGCGACGGCATCCCCGCCGCCGTCGGCGATCCCGGGTTCCGCACCGCGGTCCAGCTCGCGAGCCGCACCCCCCTGCACGAGGGGCACACCGTCGACGTCTTCATCAACGGCAACGAGACCTACCCGCGGCTCTGGAGCGACCTGCGCGGTGCGCGCGAGTCGATCACCCTCCAGCTCTACTATTGCGAGCCCGGTCGCATGGCGAACGAGCTGCGCGAGATCCTGGTCGACCGCGCCCGCGCCGGCGTACGGATCCTCTTCCTCTACGACGCCTTCGGCAGCTCCTTTCCCAAGGAGTACATCCGGGCGCTGACGGATGCCGGCGTCGTGGCGAAGCCCTTCCGTCCCATCAGCGTGCTGGCCGCGCACCACGTGCAGAACCGCGCGCACATCCGCGTGGTGTGCGTCGACGGACGCATCGGCTACACCGGCGGCTTCGGCATCGCCGACAAGTGGTTCGGCAATGGTCGTGACGAGGGGCAGTGGCGCGACTCGAACGTCCGCTTCACCGGGCCGGCCGTGCAGCAGCTCCAGTCGGCGTTCGTCGCCTGCTGGGCCGAGGCGACGGGCGACCTGCTGGTGGGCGATCGGCTCTTCGCGCCCGCCGAGCCGCGCGAGGGGGGCGTGCTGGCCGGCGTCCTCCACGGCTCGCCCTCGGTGGGGAGCACCGAGGCGGAGCGCTTCTTCGCCCTCACCATCGCCAGCGCCAGAAAGCGGCTCTGGATCACGAACTCCTACTTCGTCCCCGACCGCGAGTTCCGGCGCATGATCGCCGATACGGCCAGGCGCGGCGTCGACACTCGCGTCCTCACCGCGGGACCGGAGACCGACGTGAAGAGCACGCTCTACGCCGGCCGTGCGCGGTACGAGGAGCTTCTGCGCGCCGGCGTCCGGATCTACGAGTACCGGAAGACGATGATGCACGCCAAGACCGTCGTCGTCGACGGGATGTGGGCCGCGGTGGGCAGCATGAACGCGGACAACCGCTCGCTGTCGTTCAACGAGGAGACGGTGCTCATGATGCTCGACGCCGGCATGGGTGCGACGCTGGAGCGGCATTTTCTCGACGACCTCGCGCACGCCGACGAGATCCTGCTCGCCGAGTTCCGGCAGCGGGGCAGCTGGGATCGGCTGAAGGAGCATGTCACGCATCTGGTGTGGCGCGTGCTCTGAGGCCAGGGCATCTTTCACGTCGTTCGCTGCCCTCGCTGCGCCGGTCATGTTCGCTGCCCCCCGCATCCGCCCGTACCTGCTGCTCGCCTGTCTCGCGGCGGGCTGCCTGCATTCCACCCCGTCCACCCCCGCGGCTCCCATCTCGAGCACAGGGCCGCGCGCGATCGCCGTCTATCGCGCGATCGCCGAGTCGCTCTACGTGCGCAGCACCGGGCGCGTCGTCGCCGTGGCGGTGGCGTCGCTCGACAGCACCTGCATGGAGCGTACGTGTGCCGCGCTGGCCGAGCGTTGGGGGATGGACGCGCTGTGGTGGGCGCGAGGCGATTCGACGGAGGCCCGGGACGCGCGTGCCGACCTGCTCGCTCGCGCCGCCGCACCGCTCGACATCCGCGCCGTGCCGCAGGGCCGCCCCATGCTGTTCGAGGCCGACCCGGGGGATGTCCCGCCGCCGGACGCCGACGGGCAGGAGTGGTCGCGCTTCCGCGCCACCCACGCCGACGCCGCCGGGGCCGTGCGCATGTCCCCCGTCGGGTTCAGCCGGTCGGGACGCTCGGCCGTGGCGTTCGTGGACTGGCGATGCGGCCCGACCTGCGGTCACACTGTGGGCGTCGCGCTCACCGCGACGAGCGACACGAGCTGGGCCATCGCCGACGTCCTGCTGCTGAGCTCCCGACAGCGCTGATCCCGCGAGCCCTGCGCCCGGGAGCGCGCGCAGGCGGGGTCGCGGGGGTCTCTGTTTCATCCGGCTGGGCACGCTCGTCTCATGGATAGCGTCCCCTCCAGGAGTTCCGCCGTGTCGTCCGCGCCGTCCCTCTCGACATCCTCCTCCACCTGCGCCCACGACCTGGGGCCGGGCACCAAGGTGTGCCTCCGCTGCCGCCAGGAGCAGCGCGACGCGGCGCGTAGCCGCCACCAGCAGATGCTCGGCGTGTTCGGCGTCGCCGCGATGGGCGTGTTCGGGCTCTACGTGATGGGCGCCAGTGTCGCCGGCGCCTGGCATGCGGCCGCGCGCCCCGACACGGGCCGCGTCGTGACGAGAGCCAGCGTCGTTGCATCGAGCGTCAACGGCGGGCACGAGGTGAAGCAGCAGGGCGATTCGGTGGTGACGGCGAGGACGGCGATACCGGCGACATCTGCGGCGTCCGCTGCGAGCACCGCGGCGCCAGACCCATCGACCACCGTGCCGGCGACCAAGCCCCCGATCGAGATCCTCGTCAGCGAGGGACGGACCGACCTCACCGAGAGCCTGATCGCCGAGCGGGCGGGGGACAGCCTGGTCGTGGATTTCGATACGCCGACCACGCGCACTCGTCGCCGCGACAAGTTCGAGGCCGTGGTGCGTCGGACGCTCCCGATGATCTACGGCGCGCCGGTGGACTCGGTGCTGCGCGCGATCCCGAATGGCGGAATCGTCGGCGACGTCGACCTGCTGGACGAGCTCCCGAAGCGCGGCGTCCGTCTGCCGCTGGGCAACGGATCGACGCTGGAGCTGTGGCCGGAGACGCGGCCCGGCCAGGATGGGCCGTTGGTGGTCAGCTACTGGGCGCGAGTACGCCGCTGAGCGTGTCGATACGCGTCACCGCTGCACTCGTCCCGATGCCTCACCATCGAGCAGCGCGTCGACCTCGAAGGCGCGAACGCGATTCACATCGCCAGGCACCGTGTGTTTGAGGCACGACGCCGCCGTCGCGAACTCGAGGGCGCGTTGCGAGGCCTTCCCGCCGGTCCCGAGCAGCGCTTGGATCAGACCCGCCGAAAAGGCATCGCCCGCTCCGATCCGATCCACCATGTCGACGATCTCCCACCGCCTGCTCCGGTAGGTCGCGTCGCGCGTACCGAGCAGCGCCGACCAGCCGTTGCGCGAGGCCGTCTCGCTCTCGCGAATCGTGATGGCTTGCATGTCCATTCGCGGAAAGCGATCGAGCACGGCCCGGGAGAGTGCGGCGAACGCGTCGAGGTCCGGTTCGCGACCGGAGGTGGACGCCGGGAGTCGCATGCCCAGCATGGACTGGATGTCCTCGCGTCCCGCGATGCCGACCGACGCGTACTCGAGGATCGACGGCATCACCTCCGTCGGTGACGCGCCCCACTGCCAGAGCATCGCACGGTGATTGAAATCCACTGAGACGATGATCCCCGCGCGATGCGCTGCGCGCACCGCATCCCGCGCCACCTGGGCCGCGCTGGCGCTGATGGCGGGCGTGATACCGCTCACGTGCAGCCACCGCACGCCCTCGAGCAGGCGCGTCCAGTCGAAATCGTCCGGATCGACGGTCGCCATGGTGGACCGCTCCCGGTCATAGATGACGCGGGCAGGGCGATGCCCCACGCCGGCCTCGAGGTAGTACACGCCCAGTCGGCCCGGCACGCGCAGGACGCGGGATACATCCACGCCGAAGCGGCGAAGCTCACTGAGCGCCGCGTCGCCGAGTGACCCGACGGGGACCGCCGATGCGAACGCCGTCGCGATGCCGTCGGCAGCGAGCGAGGACACGACGTTCGCTTCGGCGCCCCCGAAGGTCGCCTCGAGACGTCCGCTCTGGAGCAGCCGCTCATATCCCGGCGACTTGAGCCGGAGCAAAAGCTCACCCAGCGCGAGCACGGTCATGTGGCAACCATCCTGGTGCGATCGGGCAGCTGGAGCAGCGCGACCACCTGCGCCGTCTCGCTTCGAATCCGCTCGAACGCCTTCGCCGCGATCCAGTCGGGGGGCGCCATCCACGAGCCTCCGCAGGCGACGACACGGGCCATGCTCAGGTAGCCTCCGACCGTATCGCGCGTGATTCCTCCCGTCGGAATGAACTCCATCTCTCCGTACGGGGCCGCCACGGCCTTGAGAAAGGACACGCCGCCCATCGGTTCGGCGGGAAAGAACTTCACGAGCCGGACGCCGAGCTCCAGTGCCGCCTCGATCTCGGTCGGGGTGGCGACGCCCGGGTACATCGGGAGTCCGATGCGGTGACAGTGCTCGACCACCCGCGGGTTCATGCCCGGCGCGACGGCGAACTGGGCACCTGCGTCGCGCGCACGGTCGGCCTGGTCGGAGGTGAGCACGGTGCCGGCGCCGACCAGAAAGTCAGGACGTGCCTTCACGATGCGCCGCAGCGCCTCGAGTGCACTCGGCGTCCGGAAGGTGATCTCCGCGCACGGGAGTCCGCCGTCGGCGAGCGCGTTGGCGAGCGGCTCCGCCTGCTGGGGATCATCGATGATGATCACGGGGACGACACGAAGCGCGCGCAGTCGCGTGGTGACAGCGTCGTACGTGGAGATCGTCACTGCGCCACGCCCTCGAGATGGTGCATGAGCGCAGCAGCGACACCCGCGGTGCGGATGCGCTGGAGCGGTGCAATGACGGCGTCGGCGAACCCCGGCACGGCACCGAGATCGGTGTCCCACAGCTCCCTGTCGGCACACGCGGCGCGCACCAGGCGCTCGATCGCCGGCGTCGACGCTTCCGGCACGTCCGCCCACAGCGCCGCCAGCCGGTCAGCGTGGTCGTCGGGGGGCACGGGAAGCCCGCGCGCGCGGCGCGCGGCATGGAAGCGCCCGTCCATGAACGAGAGGAACGCGGCGAACCCGAACGCGAGGGAGCGTGGAGCGCGTCCGGTTCGCGCGGTGAAGGCCAGCACGGACGGAATGACGCGCACCCGCATCTTCATCGTGCTCTGGAGGGTGATGTCCACCAGCGCATGCCGAATGAACGGGTTCTGGAACCGTTCCAGCACCGCGCCGGCGAAGTCCGCCGCGTCCGGTGCGTCGAGCGACGGCACGATCTCGTCGAACATCGCCCGATTCACGAACGACCCGAGCAGCGGGTGCGCCATCGCCTCGTCGACCGTCTCGCATCCCATGGACAACGCGGCCCCGACCAGCAGGGTGTGCGCGCCGTTCAGCAGGCGTACCTTCCGCTCGCGGTACGGCGTGATGTCCGGAGCGACGACGATGCCCGGATCGATGCGCGTCCAGGGCAGCCGATCGGGTGCATGGGCACCGTCCTCGATCGCGAAGAGGCGATAGGGCTCGCAGGTCGTGAGCAGGCGGTCGTCGTACCCGAGCAGCTCGGCAAAGCGGCGCGCCTCGCTGCCGCGCGGCGTGCCCGGGACGATCCGGTCGACGAGCGTGTCGTAGAAGGGGACCGCCCTGCCGAGCCATTCGGTGAAGCGCGGTCCGAGCGCCCAGCGATCGGCGAGGGAGAGCACGAGCGTGCGGAGCCTGGTGCCATTGCGCTCGATCAGCTCGCACGGCACCACCGCGGCACCGCACGCCGGATCGTAGTCGAACTCGCGCGCCCGCTCGAACAGGAATCGGGTCAGCTTCGCCGGAAAGGAGCGTGGAGGCGCGTCGTCCATCCGGTCGTCGGCGGAGACGGCGATGCCGACTTCGGTCGTGTTCGAGAACACGTACTGGAGCTGCGGAGCGCGCGCCAGCGCGAGCACGGCATCCCACTCCGACTGCGCGGAGAGCGCACGGCTGACCGACGCGACGATGCGAAACTGCTGCACGGGTCGACCACCCTCTCGCCCTTCCACGGCCAGCGTGTAGAGTCCATCCTGCTCGCGGAGCGCACGATGGCGCCCGCTGCCCGTGGACCCGATGGCGACGACGCGCCCGCCGAACAGCCCCTGCTGGTTGGCGCGATGCAGGAAGTCATCGACGAAGCCGCGGAGGAATCCGCCGGTGCCGAACTGCACGGCACGCTCCGGGAGCGCGAGCAGCGCCGGCTCCGGAATCGAGATGTCGGCGCGGCTGTCGAGGCGCAGACGCTCCAGCCGTTCCCGATTGAGAGCCGGCAGCGCGGAGCTCGTCGCGGTCACAGCGTCACCCCGTCCTTCCAGATCGCGATCTCGCGGTACCCCTGGCGTTCGTTGTTCGTCCGTCGCCGGCCCGACGCGACATCGAGGATGAAGGAGAAGAGGTCATCGCTCAGGGCGTCCATCGAACGGGTGCCGTCCAGCAACCCGCCGGCGTTGAAGTCGATCCAGTGTGGCTTTCGCGCGGCGATGTCCGAGTTCGACGAGATCTTGATCGTCGGCACGGGGAATCCGAGTGGCGTGCCGCGTCCCGTGGTGAAGAGAAGCACCGTCGCGCCGCTCGCGACCATCGCTGTGGACGATACCCCGTCGTTGCCCGGCGCCTCGACCAGCGAGAGACCGCCCGGCGTGCCCTGCTCCCCGTATCGCAACACGCGCGTCACCGCGGCGCGCCCTCCCTTCTGGATCGCTCCAAGAGACTTCTCCTCGAGCGTCGTCAGCCCGCCCGCCGTGTTGCCCGGCGACGGGTTCTCGTGAATGGTCTGCCCATGACGCAGGAAATACGACTTGAAGTCGTTGATCATGTCGACGAGCTGCCGAAACACTTCCGGCGTCGCGGCGCGGTTCATGAGCAGCTGCTCGGCGCCGAACATCTCGGGCACCTCGCTGAGGAGGACACCTCCACCCAGCGCCGTGAGGCGATCGGCGACGCGCCCGAGCAGGGGGTTGGCCGAGATGCCGCTGAAGCCATCGGACCCGCCGCACTTGTGGCCGAGCATGAGGGCGGACGCCGGCACCGGCTCGCGGCGGTCGTGCGACATGCGCGCCAGGAGCTCGGCAACCGCCTCGACACCACTCTCGCGCTCGTCGGCGACATCCTGCGAGTTGAAGAACCGGATCCTGCTCCGGTCCACGTCACCGGCGCGCGCGAGCAGGGCGTCCATCTGGTTGTTCTCGCAGCCCAGCCCGAGCACGAGCACGCCGCCCGCATTGGGGTTGCGGAGCAGCCCGGCGAGCACGGCCTGGGTGTGCGCGAGATCGTCGCCGAGCTGGCTGCATCCGAATGGATGCCCGAACGCGTGAATGCCGTCGACCGATTCCGGCGCGCGTGCCGCGGCCGTCTTCGCGATGCCCTCGGCCACGAAGTTGACGCAGCCGACGGTGTTGAGGATCCACACCTCGTTGCGGGTCCCGACGCGGCCGGCGGCGCGGCGGTATCCGTCGAAGGTCGGCATGGGCTCGCCCGGCGCGTCGACCGGACGGGTCGGCGCATAGACGTATTCCTCGAGCCCGGAGAGTCGGGTGCGAAGATTGTGGG
This sequence comes from Gemmatimonadaceae bacterium, assembly GCA_013361335.1. Classification (GTDB taxonomy): domain Bacteria; phylum Gemmatimonadota; class Gemmatimonadetes; order Gemmatimonadales; family Gemmatimonadaceae; genus AG11. The sequence goes on from JABFYH010000067.1 coordinate 21,538, forward strand.
TATGCACCCAGCCTCCTGCGGAGATGGGAGCGCTCGCCTGACCGATGACGAAGCCGTACTTCACCACGAGCCCGTTCGCGTCGATCGGCTGGAGCGCGAGCTTGTGTCCCGCCGGAATGTCGTCGCGGACGATGACGCGCATGCCGGCGACGTCGATCGCCTGTCCCGGCGCGAGGGGGCGCAACGCCACCCCCACATTGTCGTCGCGATGGATCCGGACCGCGGCCGGGGGTGAAGGAGGAGCGGCGACGGCAGTCATGAGGGAAAGCTACTCTCGTCCTCGTCCACCGGGCCGCCGAGCCCCTCCCACAGGCCCTGCAGGTACATGGCGCCGAGGGCGCGGTCGTGCAGGCCGTAACCCGGCCGGCCGCGCTCGCCCCAGATCATCCGGCCGTGATCGGGACGCATCGGCCCGGTGAAGCCGGCATCGCGCAGGGTCGCGAGCACCGCCCGCATCGGCACGTCGCCGAAACGTGATGGGTGCGGAGCCTCGTGAAACTGCCGAGGGCCGGTGATCGCCACGTTGCGGCAATGCGCGAAATGAATCCGGCCACGCTCGCCGAGCCGACGCGCGATGGCCGGCAGGTCGTTCCGCGGGTCCGCGCCGAGCGACCCGGTGCAGAACGTCACCCCGTTCGCCGGGGAATCGACGAGGCCGATCAGTCGTTCGAGCGCCGCGCCGTCGGTGATGATCCTCGGCAGGCCGAAGATCGACCAGGGCGGGTCGTCGGGATGGATGGCCATGCGCACACCGGCCCGCGCCGCTTCAGGGGCGACCCGCTCGAGAAACCACGCGAGATGCTCCCAGAGGCGCTCGCCGTCCACCGCGCGATAGGCGTCCAGCAATGCCGCCAGCTCCGCTGCCGAGTAGGCCGCCGCCCATCCCGGCAGATCGCCCGTACCGCCGGACAGGTCGATGCGCGAGAGCGCCGCGTCGTCGTAGGCGAGCGCGGTCGAGCCATCGGACAGTCGCATCGAGAGGTCGGTGCGCGTCCAGTCGAAGATCGGCATGAAGTTGTAGCACAGCACCGGCACGCCCACATCGCCCATCGCATGGACGCTGGCGCAGTACTGATCGGCCAGCCGATCGCGTGACGGGCGACCGAGCTTGATGTCCTCGTGCACCGGGATGCTCTCGACGACGGCGAATTGCAGTCCCGCCGCATCGATCGTCTCGGCCAACCGCGACAGCGCCGCCAGCGGCCACGCATCTCCGACCGCGACGTCGTACAGGGCGCTCACGATCCCCCGCACCCCGGGGATCTGGCGGATGTGCTCGAGCGGAATCGGGTCGGATGCCCCGAACCAGCGGAAGGTCATCTGCATCGTGCGGCCATCGCGAAGGGGACGCCCGTCACTCGACGGAGGCCGGGACGTCGCTGATCGGCTCCAGGCGCGGCACGAGCAGCTGGATGATCAGCCAGGCGGTGACGTAGGCCAACCCGCACACGACGAAGATCGGGCGGTAGTCGTTGTGGTTGGCTTGCAGCACGGCCCCGGTGGAGCGCTGAAAGAAGAAGCCCATCGTGGCGCCGGCGAAGCCGCCGATCCCGGTGACGGAACCCACCGCACGGCGCGGGAACATGTCGCTGCTCAGCGTATAGATGTTGGCCGACCACCACTGGTGGGCCGCCGCCGCCACGCTGACGATCAGCACCGCGGCCCACAGCCCGTTCACGCGTGGGGCGAACAGCGTCGGCACGATCAGGAGCGCCGGGATGAGCAACGCCGTCTTCCGCGCGCGATTCAGCGACCAGCCGCGCTTGATGAGTGGCGCCGACAGCCATCCGCCGCCGACCGATCCCAGATCGGCCACCAGATAGATCACGATCAGGGGCAGCGCGAGCGACGCGAGCTTGATGCCGTGCTTTGCATCGAGAAATTTCGGCAGCCAGAACAGGTAGAACCACCAGACCGGATCGGTCAGTCCCTTGCCGGCGACGACCGCCCACGTCTGGCGATAGCCCAGCAGGCGGAGCCACGGAATGCGGGTGCTGGCCTGCGGACCATCGCTCTGGATGTAGGCGCGCTCGGCCATCGACAGGCGTGGGCTCTCGTCGGGCGAGCGATAGATGGCGAGCCAGAAGGCGAGCCAGATGAAGCCCAGCGCTCCGGTGACGAGGAACGCGGGGCGCCATCCCCACCGCAGGGTGATCCACGGAACGATCAGCGGTGCGACGATGGCGCCGACGTTCGTCCCGGCGTTGAAGATGCCCGTGGCGAATGCGCGCTCGCGCGCCGGAAACCACTCGGCCACCGTCTTGATCGATCCGGGAAAGTTCGCCGACTCGCCGAGCCCCAGGGCGAAGCGTGCCGCGCTGAAGCCGGCCGCGCTGAAGGCGAGCGCGTGTCCCATCGCTGCGACGCTCCACACCACGATCGCGCCCGTGAAGCCGCGCCGCACGCCGACGCGATCCATCAGCCGCCCCACGAACAGGAATCCCAGCGCGTACGCGAGCGTGAAGTACGACACGATCGTCCCGTACTGCGACTCCGACCATCCGATCTCCCGTTGCAGCGTCGGAGCGAGAATCCCGAGCACTTGCCGGTCGACATAGTTGATCGTCGTCGCGAAGAACAGCAGCGCACAGATCGTCCAGCGATACCGGCCGATCGGCGTCGCGGCGCGCGGCGTCTCCGCCTCGGTCCGCACCGTGGCGGGTGCGCCGGTCACGGGGTAACCCCGACGGTGGCGGGAGCGGGGGCGAGCTTGTAGGTCTGGCGAGGCAGCTCGTAGGCGAGCGCGCGGGCCATCTCGCGCGCCTCGCTCATGCCGACGACGTGGCGTGCCACCAGGCCTCCCAGATAGTTGGCGTCCAGTCGTCGCGCGAGGTCGTGCCGGGCCGGAATGGAGCAAAAGGCCCGCGTATCGTCGTTGAAGCCGGCCGTGTTCCAGATGCCCGCCGTCTCCGTGGTCCGCTCGCGGTAGCGACGCATCCCCTCGAGGGAATCATGGAACCACCACGGCGGGCCCAGTGTCACCGCTGGATAATGGCCGGCCAGGGGCGCAAGCTCGCGGGCGTACGTCGACTCGTCCAGCGTGAACAGCACCAGCGTCAGCCGCGGATCGTTGCCGAAGGCGTTGAGCAGGGGCTGCAGATTGCGCGTGAACTCGGTCGCGACGGGGATGTCGCCTCCCTTGTCCGGGCCGTAGCGCTCGAAGAGGGCCTGATCGTGATTGCGCAGCGCGCCTGCATGGAGCTGCATCACGAGCCCATCCTCGACCGACATGCTCGCCATCTCCATGAGCATGTGCGCCTCGAAGCGGCGCTGGTCGTCGGGCGTCGCGTCACCGCGGGTGGCGCGCTGGAAGAGCGCCTGTGCACCGCCCGTCGGCAGCCAGCCGGTGGTCGGAGCCACCACGGCATGGTCGGTGGCCGTCGCCCCGAGCTCCCGGAAATACCGGCGCCGTGCCACGAGCGCGGCACGGAAGCTCTCGTAATCGTGAACGGCGGCGCCATGCAGGCGCGCGAGCTCGGCGCGCTCCGTCTCCCAGCCGGGCGACGCGATGCGGAACAACGCGTCGGGTCGAAAGGTGGGGAGCACCCGCCCGGACCAGTCGGAGTCGCGAATCGCCCGATGATGGTCGAGCGTGTCGGTCGCGGCGTCCGTCGTCGCGAGGACTTCGATGTCGAAGCGCTCGTAGAGCGCGCGCGGACGGAACTCGGGACTGCGGAGCTTCGCGTCGAGCTCGTCGTAGATGCGTTGCGCCGTTGCGCCGCTGAGCTGCCACTCGATGCCGAACACCTCCGACAGCTCGTGGTCGAGCCAGGCGCCGCTCGGCGTCCCGCGGAAGAGGTAATAGTGCTCCGCGAACAGCTGCCAGATGCGACGCGGGTCCCGCTCCACTGCGGTGCCGTCGCGGGTCGGGACGCCAAGCGCTTCGAGGGGCACGCCGCGCGAGTGAAGCATCCGGAAGAGATAGTGATCCGGAATGATCAGCAGCGACGCCGGCTCGGGGAAGGCGGCATTCTCGGCGAGGAGCGCGGGATCGACATGGCCGTGCGGGCACACGAGCGGCAGCGTCCGCGTGCCCTCGTACAGTTCGGATGCGGCGCGGCGCACGGCCGGATCCGAATCGAAGAAGCGATGCTCGTGCAGCACGAGGCGCGTCGCGCCGGGCGGCGCGGAGACCGTCGTCATGGGAGAACGGCCCGGGCTCAGGCGAGCACGCCGACCGGCCGCAGCGACGACTCACGCACGACGAGCTCGGCGGAAAAGACGTGGCGGACGGCTTCGTGACCGCCTTTGTGCGACAGCTGCGTCTCGAGCAGACGGGCGGCCTCGTCGCCGAGCTCCGCCATCGGCATCGCCATCGTCGTCAGGCCGGGAGCGATCAGGCCGGCCATCGGCACGTTGTCGAATCCCACGAGGGCGATGTCGTCGGGGGCGGAGAGCCCCGCTTCCCGCAACGCGCTCAGCGCGCCGAGGGCCATCATGTCGTTCGCGGCAAAGACCGCGTCCGGCCGCTGGTCCAGCGCGAGGAGTCGGCGCATCGCGGTACGGCCGCTCTCGAAGCGGAAATTGCCCTCCACGACGAGTCGCGGATCCGACGCGCGTCCCAGATCGGCGAGGGCGCGGCGGTAGCCCTCGTGCCGCTGCACGCGCCCGAAGGTGGCGCTGCCGGCCCCCGCGCTCGGCCCGGTGATCATCGCGATGCGTTCGCAGCCCCGATCGTGCAGGTGCCGCGTCGCGGCGTATGCCGCGCGCTCCGAATCGACGAGGAGGGAGCTCACCTGGGGAATGGTGTACTCGCGCTCGATGGAGATCACCGGCACGCGCGCCCGGACCCTGACGAACGCTTCCAGCGCTTTCTCCGGGACGCTGTCGCCGATGATCACGAGGCCGACGATCTGCCCCTCGACGAGCATGCGGAGGTTGGATTCCCCGAGGAGATGCTGGTGATCGGAGTCGCACAGGGACAGCGAGCGGCCGGCTGCATTCAGCGCGTGGCTCAGGCTCCGGACGATCTGGGTGAAGAAGGGATTGGTGAGATCGGAGACGATGACGCCGACGGCGTGGCCCTGGCGCTGCTTCAGGCCGCGTGCGTACTGGTTGGGATGGTACCCCATCTCGGCCACGGCGCGCTGCACGCGGCTTCGCGTCTTCTGCGACACCCACTCGGCCTCGTTGACGACGGCCGACACGGTGGCGATGGACACGTTGCACCGCCTCGCGATGTCGTGCAGGGTGACGTGTGGCATCCGGTGAAGGGCAGTCCCTGGAAGGTTCGGACGAGAGTATCTGCAACGTTTAACTCTGTCAACACGACATACCGCGCTCACTGCGCGAAGGCGTCGTAATAGCGCTCCACGCTGCGTGTCGCCGCCGCTCCGGTCATGATCAGCACCTCGTGACGAAAGGTGACCGACTGGCCCGGCGCCAGCCGCAGATTCAGTTGATCGCGGCCGTTGGTGAAGATCTTCTGCCCGAGCGGGTTGGCGGCGAACAGGCCGTATCCCCGCGCGTGCCAGTAGGTGGGAAAGCCGGGATTCCCGGGATGGTCCAGCATCGCGATACGGACCGCCTCGCCGTTCACCACGCCCGACAAGGTCGCCCATCGTCCGCGTGTCCCCCACACGGCGTCGCCCTCACGACCCTCCGACGACAGGTACCGTCCGGTCACGCCCGTGTTGTCCAGCACCGCGACGGCGGTCGCGCGGCCGCTCGCATCCGTGAACTTCTCGGGCGTGGTGGACGGCTGCTCGAGGCCGCGGGCCACGCGCATCCCGATCAGCCCTTCCTTGTCATCGATGAACTCCACGGGGCGCCCCAGGGCGGTCAGCGTGGTGATGCGGTCGATCGCCCGCAGGTCGGTACCCCCGCGGAAGATGAAGTGGGTGGCTTCGCGGAGCAGCGCCGTCCCCGTGGCATCCACCCAGTCCGTCGTGACGTCCAGGGTCCCGGCACCTCGTCCACTGGTCGTGCCGTCGATGGAGCGGTGCACGATGGTCCCCATCTTCGGGGCGTCTTCCGGCTTGATCGCCGTCGAGTTGTTCCAGAAATCCAGGCCGTTGACGTTTCCATAGCTGAACCACAGGCCGGCGTGATGGGGATGATCCACCCGCTCACCGGGGCGCGGCTCCAGCGGGTACCCGCGCGTCACGATCGTGCCGCTGGCGGTGCGGAGGGGAAACAGGACCGGCTTCTTGAGGCTCGACGGATAGATGTACGACGTGAACGGCCGTCCGCCGATCAGCACGTCGACACGCTGCGCGTCCGGCCGCGCGAGCACCTGCACTTCCTCATCGGCACCATTCATGGAGACACTGGCGGCGGATGCGCGCGTCGCGTCCGGCATGGGGGCGCGGGACGACGCGCCGGGTGCGCACGCCGCGGCGGCCGCGGCGACGCACAGGACGACGGACAGGCGGTCACGCGTGAACGGAGCCATGAACATGTGGGATCGTCTCGTCAGTGATGGAGCGGGACACGGAGGATCGAACGCGGAGCCGGCGGCGGGACGGTGTCACGTGCCGGACGTCGTCCGTGCCGGGGGAGCGGCCATGCCGGCGAGCACGCCACGCATGTACGCGAAGGACTGCTTCATGCCGGGCAGCGGATCGTCCGCGTCGATCTCGTACTCCAGATTCACGAGCCCGGGATAGCGAATGGTCTGGAGGGCGCGGAAGATCTCCGGAATCGGCAGGGCTCCCTCGCCCACGATGCACTGGCTGGCCTTCGCCATCGGGTCGCGCAGATCCTTCGCGTGCATGTCAAGCAGGCGCGGGCCCGCATCGACGATCGCCTGCACCACGTCCGTGCCCGTCCGCGCCGTGTGCCCGATGTCGATGCAGAGTCCCAGGCGGGGATCCATGTCCTTCACGTGCTTGAGGACATCGTACGGCGACGGAAAGTGCGGATCCTCGGGGCCGTGGTTGTGGATGGCCACCTTGATGTCGTACCGGCGCACGAAGGTCTCGAGTCGCGGGAGGACGGCCGGCGCGCCGGTACCCACGATCAGCGGGATGCCCGCCGCGCGCGCGTACTCGAAGTAGCGCGCCACGTCCTCGTCGGTGTCCTTGGAGAACGTGATCGTGCCTCCGCCGACGATCTGGAAGCCAGCGCCCTCGATCTGCCGGCGCAGGCTCGCCAGCTCCGATGAGGATGCCTCGTAGGGAAGGTGCACCGACTTGAAGTTGACGTAGGGCGTGCGCAGCGCCCTCATCATCTCGAGTGCCTTGTCGAGCGGGAACTTGCGAAGCGAGTAGCTGGCCACGCCGAGCCGCAGCGGTGCGGGCGGTCCGGGCATGGGCGTCCTTGGCGGGGCGATCATGGCGGCCTCCGCAACGCGGGCGAGCGGGATGGCGGCCAGCGCGGCGGCGCCGGCGGACGTCATCGCGCCGAGAAAGGTGCGTCGCGGAACTCCGGAGCGGGACATGGCGTTCGCCTCGATGAAGGACGTCAGAGAACGGCGGACAGCGCGGGACTAACGAAAGACCGCTGAAACATGTATGAATTGAGGTGCTTCTCTCACCGGAGGTTCCTGCCGTGCGCCATCGTCCGTCGTCGAGCAGCCTGCGCCGCACGCTTGTCGCCAGCGCGGTGACGCTCGGCTGCCATGCCATGCCGCCGGTCGCGGTCGATCCGGCTCGCGGTCGCGACTCCGTCGACATCGGCTACGCGGTTCAGGCGAAGCGGGACGTCACCGGCGCCGTCGCCTCGGTGAACGGCGATGTCGCCCAGCGCACCACGCCGACCTCCGTCGCCGACATGCTCGACGGCCGCTTTGCCGGCGTCGAGGTGCGCGCCCTGGCGGGCGGTGGCATGTCGGTGCGCATCCGCGGATCGCGCAGCCTCAAGGGAGACGGAGAGCCGCTGTTCGTGGTCGACGGCGTTCCGCAACACGGCACGACCAACGGCGCGATCCGCGACATCGACCCGAGGGACGTTCAGTCCATCGAGGTGTTGAAGGACGCCGGCGCCACGGCCGCGTACGGGGCGCGCGGCGCGAACGGCGTCATCCTGATCACGACGAAGCGCGAGCATTAGCGGTCTAGTAGCACGGGTTCTGCGCGATCGGCGGATTGGTGCGCTCCATCTGCGTCGTCGGGATGGGACGAACGGTGTGACAGTCGCGGAACCCCACGGCCGCCTTGTTGTATGCCGCCAGCCGCTCCTTCAGCTTTCCGTTCGGATAGCCGGGCATGGGCCGGACGAGGTCGAACCAGCGCATCTGCTCTCCCGCGAGCTCGCGCGAGCGCTCGTCGAGGAAGAAGTCCAGGCTGAGATCCGCCAGCGTGGCATCCATCGTTGCCGGGGCCACGCCCTTCTTGGCCGCACGCTCGCGCACGACGTTGACGAGGCGAAGCGCCTCGGCGGCGTTGCCATCGCGATACGACGCTTCGGCCGCGATCAGGTAGGTCTCCGCCAGACGCGCGACGTAGAAGTCCTTGCCGCCCGCGGTGTCGTTGAGGGCGAGGCGCGTGCCGTCGAGGAACTTGCTCAGCGTCGGGTACGCCGCGTCGGTGTAATCCTTTGGGGACAGCGTGGTGTAGGCGTGCTTCGCGCTGTCGATCGAGGCGACCTGCACCCCCGGCATGTAGATGGCCGTGTCGCCGACCTTGAGCGCCGGCTTGGTGCTCGCCTTGTTGGCGATCCAGACCGTCTGGAAGCCGTCGTCGTAACGAGAGTCCTTCGTGCGGTCCCAGAGCCCGAGGAGCCACGTCGTGGGCCGAAACCGCTTGAAGGCGCGGCCGTTCGGGATGTCGCGCACCATGCCGGGGAACAGCTCGTAGGCCATCGTGAAGTACAGGTGGCCGGAGTTGCCGCCGTCGGCGAGGAGGGGATCCGTGGTGTACTGCACCGCGAACACCACCTCCTTGTTCTTCTCGTTCCGGATGTCCCAGAGGTCCTTCCACGTCGGGAGGAGACCGTACTGCGGGTCGGCGATCACCGCCTTCGCCTCGGTGACGGCGAGGGCCATGTCGCCCGCCTGTGCGCGCGTGAGATAGACCAGCGCCAGGATGTGCTGGGCCGCGCCCTTGGTGGCCCGTCCGTACTGCCCCTGCGTGGCGGGAAGCACGGCTTCCGCCGCCTTCAGGTCCGCGATGATCGCGTCGTACACCTTGGCCTTCGGCTCACGCACCGCGGCGGTCGAGGGCGCCGTCGTCTCTTCAAGCGGAAGCGGAATGTCGCCGTAGAGACGCACGAGGTCGAAGAAGTACAGCGCCCGGAGGAACTTCGCCTCCGCGACGCGCTGCGTTCGCACCGCGTCGGGTATCTGCGCCGCCGCCGCGCGCCCGATCACGGCGTTGGCCGAATTGATCGACTGGTAGAGAAAGTCCCAGTTCTCCCGCACGTACTGCGCATCCCCGTTCAGCTGGCTGCTGTACAGGTTGAAGTACTTGTAGTTGCCGTCGGCGCCGTTGGTGAATTCATCGGTGCCGAACACGGTGACGGCGAACCCGCCCTGGCGCGCGTAGAACCGGTGCAGGCCGGAGTAGGTGGCGTTCACGAGGTTTTCGAAGCCGACGGCGCTGGTGTAGTAGCTGTCGGTGATGCCCGAGATCGGGACCTCCTTGAGGTCCGCGCACGAGATGGTGCCGGTCGCGAGCAGCATGATCGCGATCAGTGCGCGTGTCCCGGCGGCCCGGGCGCGCATGGCGTGAGGTCTGTCGAGTGAAGGCACGGTGAGATTCCGGTTAGAAGCCGACGTTGGCGCCGATGAGCAGCGTGCGATACGCCGGGACGCCCGCATTGGAGCGCCCTTCGGGATCGAGCGCCGTGGAGCTGGTGAACGTGAACGGGTTCTGGGCCGTGCCGTAGATGCGCAGGGTTTCGGCGCCGAGGGGCTGGATGTAGCGCGACGGAACGGCGACCCCGAGCGTGATGTTGCGGACGCGTGTGAAGGAGCCGTCTTCGTACGCCCGGCTGTCGCCGAAGGTGGGGCTTTCCTGGTTCTTGTTCGGGCGCGGCTCGGTGTTGCTCGGGTTCGTGGGCGTCCAGTAGTTGACCGCCAGCCCGTTGTATCGGCCGGCCAGCGTGCTCTGATCCGTGTGGAAGGTGTTCCGGATCATGAAACCCTGCCGCGTCACGACCTGCACGGCGAGATCCACCAGGCCGTACTCCATCCGGGAGTTGAAGCTGCCCGTCCACTTCGGGTAGGAGTTGCCGAGGATCTGCCGGTCGAACTCGTTGATCACGCCGTCCGGCGTTCCGTTCGGCCCGCTGACGTCCTGGATCTTGATGTCGCCGGGCTTCGCACCGAAGCTCGCGGCCGTCGCGGCTTCATCCGTCTGCCAGATGCCGAGCATCCGATAATCGTACCAGACGCAGTTGGTGAAGCAGTTGTTGACCGTGCTGTTGATCGGCTGACCGATGAACCAGCGGTTGCCCACGTCGTCCACGGCGCCATTGGAGAGGCTGACGATCTGGTTCCGGTTTCTCGAATAGGTCAACTCGTTGATCCATCGGACGCCGCGCCAGTCGTCCAGCGTCACGTGTGACAGCGACAGCTCGACTCCGGTGTTCCGCGTGGCGCCGATGTTCTGCGTGATGCTCGAGTATCCGGTGTTCGCCGGCAGCTGCCGGTCCATCAGGAGATCGTGGGTGTTGGCGCGATAGGCGTCGATGGTGCCGGTGAGTCGATTTGCCCACAGCCCGAAGTCGATGCCCGCGTCGAACTGGTCGGTCGTCTCCCATGACAGATCGGGATTCGCCAGGGTACCGGGGCGATACCCGAACGCGGCGAGCGTTCCCCACGCGTAGATGCTGCGCGCCAGCCCGCCCTGGGTCTGGTACGGGTCCACGGAGGTGTTGCCGGTGCGGCCATAGCTCGTGCGCAGCTTGAGGCTGTTCACCGGCCCGAGCGACGACCCGAACGATTCGTCCACGGCGCGCCATGCCAGCGCGGCCGACGGGAAAAACGCGTACTTCCGGCCGGGGGCGAGCCGCGACGAGCCATCGAGGCGGCCGGTGAGCGTGAGGAGGTAACGGTCCCGGAAGGTGTAGTTGAGCCGCGACATGTAGGACTGCAGGGCCCACTGCGACAGGTTGCTGCCGATCGCCTCCACGACGGATCCGGACGCGAGGTTGTAGAACAGCTGCGTCTCGTACGGCAGGCCGCTCGAGCGCAGGCTGTCCAGCTCCGCGGTCTGCTTCTCGATGCTGTAGAGGAAGGTCGCGTCGACACGGTGATCCGCGCCGATGCCGCGACGATAGGTCAGGATGTTGTCCAGGGTGTAGTCGAAGGTGTGGTCGTTCCGGATCTGGCCGTCGGGCGGGCTCCCCTGCCGGCTCGAGGTCTCGGAGCCGTGGAAGACGCCGACGCGCGCGTACGTCACGTCGGGCCCGAAGTTGACGCGGTAGTCGAGCCCCTCCGCCAGATGCGCCGAGGCGAACAGCGTTCCGAACACGCGGGTCCGAAGGTTCTCATTGATGTGGTTTCGCACATCGCTGAGTGGATTGTCGCGCTGGGGATCCGGCGTCGGCTTGAAGACGAGGGCGCCCGTCGTCGTATCGTACGGGAGCGACAGCGGGCTGTCGGCGAGGGTCTCGCTGTACAGGCCGTCGCCGCGTCCGGTGTTCTGGGTGCTGCGGACGAGCAGCGCCGAGCCGCCGATGCGGAGGCGCGGCGCCGCCTGCGACTCGACGTTCACCCGCATCGTCTTCCGGTCGTAGTCCTGGCCGAGCATGATGCCGCTCTGACGCATCAGTCCGCCGCTGGCCGAGTAGGTGAGGTTCCCCGTGCCCCCAGCCACGGAGAGCTGATGATTGACCTGCGTCCCCGAGCGGCGGATGAGGTCCTGCCAGTCCGTGCTCACCCCTGCCTGCAGCGCCGCGAGCTCGGGCGCCAGGAAGGCGTTCGATGCGATGTCCGCCGCAAGACACGACGTCGCCCCGCCGGTGCACAGGTTGGCCGGATAGGCGCCGACGGCCCGATACGCCTCCCGCTTGTATTCCGCGTAGGCCGCGGCATCGAAGACGCCGATCTTCTTCGTCGCCTGCTGCGTCGCGGCGTAGGTGTTGTAGGTGAGCCGCGTCTTCCCGCTGCTGCCGCGCTTGGTGGTGACGAGCACCACGCCGTTCGCGCCGCGCGAGCCATAGATCGCCGTCGCGCTGGCGTCCTTGAGGATCTCGATCGACTCGATGTCGCCGGGATTCAGGTCGCCGACGTTTCCGGACATCGGCACGCCGTCGAGCACGTAGAGCGGGTCGTTCGACGCCTTGATCGACCGTTGTCCGCGAATGCGGATCTGGATTCCGGCGCCGGGATTGTACCCCGTGGACACGATGTCCACGCCGGCCACGTGGCCCTTGAGCGCCTCGATCGCATTCGTCGACGGCTGCTGCTGGATCTGTTCGGCGGAGACCGAGCCGACCGCGCCCGTCACGTCGCGTCGGGCCTGGGAGCCGTACCCGACCACCACCACCTTCTCGAGCTCCACGGTCTGATGCTTCAGCTTGAAGTCGGCGGTGGTGGCCTGGCCCGCGGTGACGGGCACGCTGTCCATCACGGTCGGGGTATAGCCGATCGCCGAGACGCGAAGGCGGTACGTGCCAGGCGCGATGACGATGGTGTAGCGGCCTTGCGGGTTCGTTTCCGCGGTGAGTCGGGTGCCCAGCACGGTCACGCGGACCCTGGGGAGCGGCGCATCGCCGTCGACGGCGGTGACCACACCGCTGATGCGACCGACGTCGCCCTGGGCCGACGCGCGCGACAGCGGAAGAAGCACGACGAGAAGACCGAATGAGGCCAGCAGACGCTTCATGAGTGCGATGCTCCGGAGCAGGGGGGGGTCCGGCAAGACGGGCGTGCAGGGTGCGGCGGCGTGCGCGGGGCGCTTGGGGATGCCGGGGTCGAACGGGGTCCGCACTCGGCCAGGGTTGCAACGGCAGGCGCCCACTATAGCGTTTAACCAACGGACGTCAAGTACGCGGATTCGGAGCCCCGACCCCGGCCGCGGGTGAATGCACGCGCCTAGCTGGTGCCTGTGGGCGCGACGTCTCCCGAGCGGGCCGGCGGCTCTTGCCAATGGTCGCACGCGGCGTAACATCGCTTCCCGTTCCGGCGGTGCCCCGTTCTGTCCCCCCGTCCCGCACTGTGTCGGCGCCGTACCCGCTGCCCGAAGCCATGAGCTCACCGACGCGCTCCACACCCGCCCTGATCGACCGGCGAGAGGCGTTGCGCCGCACCGCGCTCCTCCTCGGCGGGATCATCTCGGCGCCGACCGTTGCGGCCCTGCTGTCCGGCTGCGACGCGCCCGCGCCGGCCGCGGGGTGGACGCCGCGTGCCCTGAGCGCGACCGAAGCGGCGCAGGTCGCGACGATCGTCGGACACATCATCCCCACCACCGACACGCCCGGCGCCCGCGAGGCCGGCGTGGATCGGTTCATCGATCGGATGCTGGCGGAGTACTACTCGACCGACAATCGAGCGGCGTTCCTGCGCGGCCTCGCCGACGTGGACCGGCGCGCGCACGCCGTGAAGGGGACGGCGTTTCTCGATCTCGACCCGGGAGAACAGCGGGACCTCCTCACGGCGCTCGATGCCGAGGCCTATCGACGCGAGACCGTTTCCACCGCGCCGGGGCAGCCGCCATTCATGCGGGCGATGAAGGAGCTCACCCTCCTGGGCTACTACACCTCGCAGGCCGGCGCGACCCAGGAGCTGAGATATGCGCGCGTCCCCGGGCGGTTCGACGGCTGCGTCGCATTCGAGAACATCGGCCGGTCCTGGGCGACCTGACCCGTCGCGTCGACAGCGATCCCATCGCGGAGGAAGGATGTCACCGCAGCGCAACGCTCCCTACGACGCCATCGTCGTGGGCTCCGGCATCACCGGAGGATGGGCGGCGAAGGAGCTCACCGAGCACGGCCTGCGAACGCTCCTCGTCGAGCGCGGCCGTCACGTGGAGCACGGCAAGGACTACACGACCGAATGGCTCCAGCCCTGGGAGCTGCCGCACCGGGGCCGCGGCGATCCGGCCCTGTACGCGCGCGATTACCCGATCCAGAGCAAGAACTACGCGTTCGGCGAGACGACGAAGCACTTCTTCGTCAATGATCGGGAGCATCCGTACGCGGTCGACGATGGCAAGCCGTTCCGCTGGATTCGTGGATATCAGCTGGGCGGACGAAGTCTCATCTGGGGCCGGGCGTGCTGGCGCTGGAGCGACCTCGACTTCGAAGCGAACCTGCGCGACGGCCACGGTGTGGACTGGCCGATCCGCTACGCGGATCTCGCGCCGTGGTACTCCTATGTCGAGCGGTTCATCGGGGTGGCCGGCGAGCGGCTCGGGCTGCCGCATCTCCCGGATGGCGAGCTGCTCCCGCCCTGGCAGATGACCTGCGCGGAGGAGGTCCTCAAACGGGGGATCGAGGCGGCGTTTCCCGGCCGGCGCATGACGCTGACACGCGTGGCCAACCTCACCCACGCCCTCAACGGGCGCACGGCGTGCCAGGCGCGCGACCAGTGCGCACGCGGTTGCAGCTACGGCGCGTACTTCAGCTCCCTGAGCTCCACCCTGCCGGCGGCGCAGGCCACCGGAAGGCTCACCATCGTCACCGACGCGGTGGTGGAGAGCGTGCTCTACGACGCGAAGCGCGACCGCGCGTCGGGCGTGCGCGTGATCGACGCGAAGACCGGCGCGGCACGGGAATACGAAGGGCGGCTGATCTTCCTGAACGCCTCGACCTTCGGCACCGCACAGATCCTGCTCAACTCCACGAGCGCACGATTTCCGACCGGCCTCGCGAACTCGAGTGGCGAGCTGGGACACAACGTGATGGACCACCTCTCCAAGGCGGGCGCACGCGGGACCGTCCCGGGGCTCGAGGACAAGTACATGTACGGCCGACGCCCCACCGGCACCTACGTGCCCCGATTCCGCAACCTGCGCGACAAGGGTGAGCGGCTGGGCTTTCTGCGGGGGTACGGCATCCAGGCCGGGGCGAGCCGTCCGTCATGGCAGCGCGGGAGCGGTCAGCCGGGGATCGGCGTCGAGCTCAAGTCGCGGCTGCGCGAGCCCGGGCCGTGGCATGCATCGATGCAGGGCTACATCGAGTGTCTGCCCAGGCACGAGAACTACGCCGACCTGGACCCGGTGCACAAGGACCGCTGGGGCATTCCGATCCTGCGCATCCACTGCGCCTGGAGCGACAACGAACGGGCCGCCCGCGAGGACCTCAAGGAGCAGGCCGTCGAGATGCTGCGCGCCGGCGGCTGTCGCGACGCGGCTCCCTACGACGACGACGCGCCGCCGGGGTTCAGCGTCCACGAGATGGGCACGGCGCGCATGGGGCGCGACCCCAGGACGTCCGTGCTGAACGCGCACAACCAGGCGCACGACGTGAAGAACCTCTTCGTCACCGACGGCGCCTGCATGGCGAGCTCCTCGTGCGTGAACCCGTCCGCCACGTACATGGCGCTGACGGCCCGCGCGGTGGACTACGCGGTGCGGGAGCTCAACCGCCGCAACCTCTGACCGCCGTCGACCCCGGTCACCGCGGTGCGCTCGCCGCCGTGACGTGCTGCGCCTGCTCCTGCGCGCGCAGTGCGAGCTCCGTCGCCAGGAACGCGTGCGCCTGCGGCATCGCCGTCTCGGTGCGGTGCAGCACGTCGTCGACCAGCTGGCGGCCGTAGGGCAGCTCCGTTCCGGCGCAGTCGATGCGCTGCATGCCTTTCTGGTCCACCAGGAAGAGGTGGTTGCCCCCCTGCCGCTCGCCGGCGATGTCGACGTACTTGCGCGCCTCGATGTAGCCGTCGGTCCCGAGAATGAACAGACGGCCGTCGCCCCAGGTCGGCAGGCCCGCCGGCGTGAACCAGTCGAGGCGGATGTAGCCGGTCCCTCCGTTGCCGCGGACCATGACGTCGCCGAAGTCCTGGAACTCCGGATGCTCGGGATGACGGACGTTCCGCACCTGCGCCGCGACGATCTCTCCGGTCGTGGATCCGGTGAAGTACAGGAATTGGTCGAACTGATGGGACCCGATGTCGGCGAGGATACCCCCGTTGCGCCCCGGGTCCCAGAACCAGTCGGGCCGCGCCGGCGGGTGGATCCGGTGCGGCGCGATGTTCATCGTCTGGATGACCTCCCCGATCGCTCCCGCCTTCACGAGCTCACCCGCCTTCACCGCGGCGGGCACCTCGAACCGCTCGCTGAAGCAGATCGAGTAGATCCGTCGCGTCTCCGCCTGGACGCGTCGAACATCCGCCAGCTGCGCCATCGTGAGGATGCCCGGCTTGTCCGACATGTAGTCCTTCCCGGCGCGCATCACGCGAATGCCGAGCGGTGCCCGCTCGACGGGCACGATGGAGGAGAGCACGAGCTGGATCGTCGGATCCTCCAGCACCTGCCGTTCGTCGCGCACCCGCATGGCCTGCGGGAAGCGCCGCGCGAACTCGCTGGCGAGCTCGGGCTCCTCGGCATGGAAGGCGACGAGCTCTCCCCCACCGCGCTGCACGGCGTTGACCATCCCATAGATGTGGGAATGGTTGATCCCCACGACACCGAATCGCAGGCGCGCGGACCGCCGTCCGCGAAGGACGGAGTGAACGGCGGCCGAGAGCGTGCGTGGGCGCATCGTGCCGACGGCGGCCATCCCTGCCGCGGCGATGGCCGACGCCCTGATGGCGGCGCGGCGCGTGATGGGTGGCATCGTGGGGGTCATTCGGCGTCAGGCCATCGATGGGACGACGAACGGCGCGCGATATTCGCGCGTCAGCATCTCGTTGGCCTGCTCCGCATGGGGACCGCTGAACCGTTCCCGCTTCGCATCCACGAGGAGCGGTACGCCCACGGTGAGTGGCGTCCGGCCCACGTCCACCTCGTTGGCCTTCAGGTGCTCGAGCATGCGGCCATACGCCTCGGCAAGCATCGCACTCGACCGCGTCTTCTCACCCACCTCGCCCGTGCTCGCATGACCGAGCCGGTGTGAGATGTTGCCGAGGTGGCAGAGCGCGCTCGACACGTGGCCTTCCTCGATCGGACCGAACAGCTCCGACTTCTTCCGGCTCCGGACGACGTCGATGAAGTTCTGCATGTGGCGGTCCGTCCCCTTGAACTCGCGGATCGTCTTCCCGGTCCTGTCCACCGCGGTCGCCGTGAAATAATTGTTCGTGATCAGGCTGCCGCCTTCGCAGTCGATGACGTTGCCGATGTTGACGCCGCGGTAGTTGTCCATGCCGGCACTGTCCGCGTTGGCGCGGGGATCGGCGTTGGACCCGGTCATGCCCGCTCTCGTCGGCAGGCCGCGCACCTCGAAGATCAGGGGCGCGGTAGCGTACTCGTGAATCACCACCTGGGTGTTGGGGGTCTCGCCGTCGTCCACGTAGCCGAGGCGTCCGCCGACGCTCAGCGTGCTTTGCGGCAGGCCAGGCTCGCCCAGGAACCAGCGCGCGACGTCCATCTGATGGATGCCCTGGTTGCCGACGTCGCCATTGCCGTAGAGCCAGATCCAGTGCCAGTCGTAGTGGACGGGGCCATTCTTCGTGTTGCGGTACGGCGGCACGAGGGGGGCCGGTCCGCTCCAGAGGTTGTAGTCGATCGACGCGGGCACCGGCTGCGGCCCCGCCGTCTTGCCGATGCTGTCGCGGCGCTTGTAGCAGAACCCGCGGGACGCCGTGATCTTGCCGATGTTCCCGGCGCGGACCCATTCGACCGCTTCGCGCAGCCCTTCGCCCGAGCGGATCTGGGTGCCTGCCTGGATGATGCGGTCGTGCTTGTGCGCGGCGGCGACGAGCTGGCGCCCTTCCCACACGTTGTGCGACACCGGCTTCTCGAGGTAGACGTCCTTCCCCGCTTGCAGCGCCCAGATGGCCGCGAGGGAATGCCAGTGGTTCGGCGTGGCGATCGTGACGGCGTCGACCTCCTTGTCGGCGAGCAGCGCGCGGATGTCCTGGTAGGTCTTGACGCTGCCGCCATTGACGGTCGGCTTCACCTTCGCGAGCACGGCCGCATCCGCGTCGCAGAGCGCGACGACGCGCACGCCGGCGATCTTCGCCAGGCTGCCCAGGTGATTCCGTCCGCGGCCGTTGAGACCGATCACGGCCACGCGGATGTCGGCGTTGGCGCCGAGCGCCTTTGCCCAGGCATTGACCGGCAGGGCCGCGCCGGCGGCGGCCACGGCCGAGGTCTTGAGGAAGGTGCGTCTCGAGAGTGAGCTCATGGCGTCTGCGGTGAGGGGTGGCGGGAACGCTGGAATCGCCCGCGAGTCGGAGGAGCCGACTATAACGTTTAAGCGTCCGGCGTCAAGCTCGGCGAACCATGGGTCTCCCCCGACGGATCGCCGAGCGCGCGGCTAGTACTTCGCCAGATAGTTGTCCAGCTCCCATTGGGAGACCTGGGTGATGTAGTCCCGCCACTCCTGACGCTTCGCCGCGAGAAACTGCGTCGTGATGTGCTCGCCCAGGGCGGCCTTCACCACGTCGTTCTTCTCCAGCTCGTCGCACGCCTCGTTCAGATCGTGGGGCAGGTCGTCGATGCGCAGCCGCCGCTTCTCGCGGTGACTCATCTCCCAGATGTTCTCGTTCACCGGCTCGCGATAGTCGGCGCTCGTACGGATGCCGTCCAGCCCCGCGGCGAGCATCACCGCCAGGGCGAGATACGGGTTGGCCGCGGGGTCGGGGACGCGATGCTCCACACGGGTGCCCAGACCGCGCCGCTCCGGGATGCGCAGCATCGGCGAGCGGTTCCGCATGCTCCAGGCGACGTTCACCGGCGCCTCGTAGCCCGGCACCAGTCGCTTGTACGAGTTCACGAGCGGGTTCGTGATCGCCGTCGTGCCGCGCGCATGGCGCAGCAGGCCGCCGATGTAGTGCAGCGCGGTGGGGCTCAGCTCCCACTGCGCCCGCTCGTCCCAGAACGCATTGACCTTGCCCGTGAACAGCGACTGGTGGGTGTGCATCCCGCTGCCGTTCTGCCCGAAGATCGGCTTCGGCATGAACGACGCGGCCAGCCCGTACCGCTGCGCCACCACCTTCACGACGAACCGGAAGGTCGCGATGTTGTCCGCCGTCGTGAGCGCGTCGGCGTAGCGGAAGTCCACCTCGTGCTGCCCGTGCGCGACCTCGTGGTGCGCCGCCTCCACCTCGAACCCCATCTGCTCGAGATCGTCCACGATGGACCGGCGCGCTTCCTCGCCGAGGTCCACCGGCGCGAGGTCGAAGTAGGCGCCGACGTCGTGCGTCTGCGTCGTCGTCTCCCCGTTCGGCCCGCGCTTGAACATGAAGAACTCGGCTTCCATCCCCGCGTTCATCGCGTAGCCCATCGTCGCCGCATCGGCGATCAAGCGCTTCAGCGCACCGCGTGGATCGCCGGCGAAGGGGGAGCCGTCGGCGAGGTTGACGTCGCAGATCAGCCGGCCGACACGCGATTCGGGATCGCCCCACGGAAAGATCCGGAAGGTCGAGAGATCGGGGGCGAGCAGCATGTCGCTCTCCTCGATCCGGACGAACCCCTCGATGCTCGAGCCGTCGAACATGATGTCGCCGGCGAGCGCCTTCTCGAACTGCGAGGCAGGGATCTCGACGTTCTTGTTGACGCCGAGGATGTCGGTGAACTGCAGGCGGAGAAAGCGGACGTTGAGCTTGCGGGCGAGCTCGAGAACGTCCTTCGCCGACGCATGCTTCAGGTCGGGGAGGAGGGCGCGGGATTGAGGCACGGGCGAATGCTCGTCGGGCGCCTCACCGCTGTCAATTCATCGCCGAGGTGCCTCGTCGGCACATCGCTTGCCCTCCCTGCTGCGGCCTGACCCGACCTCCGGGCAGGGTGGACCCATTTGCCGGTGAGGAACCATGAAGATCTCCGAGCTCATGACGAGAAACCCCTGCACCGTCAGCCCCGAGACGCCGGTCTCGGAAGCGGCGCGGCTCATGAAGGAAGAAGACGTCGGGATCGTGCCCGTGGTGGAGCGGGTCGGCGGGGCGGAGACCCGCGGCCGACTCGTCGGTGTCGTGACCGACCGCGACATCGCGATCCGGCACGTCGCCGAGGGTCGCGCGTCGGACGCGCCGGTTCGCGACGTGATGTCGGGCGGCGTGAAGACGGCCACTCCCGAGGACAGCGTCGAGATGGTGATGGAGCTGATGGGGCGCGAGCAGATTCGCCGCATCCCCGTCGTGGACGAGCGCGGGTCGCTCGTCGGGGTCGTCTCGCAAGCCGATCTGGCGCGCAAGGCGAGCGACTCGACGAAGGTGGAGCAGACGGTCGAGCGGATCAGCCAGCCGGGCGGCAGTCACCAGAACTGAGTTTACCGTGAACGGTGAACCGTGAACGGTGAACCGTAAGGGCGTCGAGGAGCGTGAAGGGCACACCGGGCCGAGTGACCTACGGATCACGGTTCACGGATCACCGTTCACCGTTCACGGTTCACGGTTACTTTCCGGAGTGACCTCCCCCTCCCCCTGCCCGACGTGCGGCGCCGCCGCGACCGGGCGATTCTGCTCGAGCTGCGGCACCGCGCTCGCCGGCGCTTCGTGCGCGAGCTGCGCCGCGCCACTCACTCCGGGCGCGCGGTTCTGCCATCGCTGCGGCACCCCCTCCGGCACAGCCAGCCCGACGCGCGCGCCGGGCCTCGGCAACGCCATGCCATGGGCGGTCGCCGCCATCGCGCTCGTCGCGCTCATCGCCCTCGTCGTCGGTCAGCGGTTCGGCGGCCGACCCTCCGGCACGACGGACGTGCTCGACGGCGCGAATGCGCAGGGGCCGACCGCGATCGCCGCCCCGGATGCGGCGACCGGCGCGGTCCCCGCGGGCGGGATGCCCCGCGCCCCCGACATCAGCCAGCTCACGCCGGCCGAGCGAGCCGAGCGGCTCTACGACCGCATCATGCGGGAGGCGGAGGCCGGCAAGGCCGACGAGGTGCACGCCTTCCTCCCGATGGCCGTGGCGGCGTACGAGATGATCGCCCCGCTGACCCTGGACCAGCGCTACGACCTCGGCCGGATCGGGGAGGTGGGCGGCGACACCACCCTCGCCCGGGCCCAGGCCGACACGATCCTGCGCCAGCGGCCGACCCACCTGCTGGGGCTCATCCTCGGCGCCAAGGCCGCTCGGATGGTGGGCAACGAGCCGCACGCCCGTCAGTTCGACGTCCGCCTCCTGTCGGTCGCGCCGAAGGAACGGGCTGCCGCGCTGCCGGAGTACCTCCTGCACCGGAACGACATCGACCAGGCGTTGGCGGCCGCGACGGCGAGGAAGTAGGGAGTCGGGTTAACGTCGGCGGGCGTGGGGCCGATACTCCGGTGGCCACCCTCCTCCGCCCGATGCAGACCAATCCCCGCCTCGAATCCCTCCCGCCCCGCATCCCGCTGCGGCCGGAGCCGGCCCTCATTCCCCGCACCGCGACGCCCAGCCAGCCCCGCGTGCTGGTCGTCGACGACGAGGAAACCATCCGCACCGCGCTGGGGCGCTTCCTCCGCTCGCGCGGCTACGAGGTGGAGGTGGCCGAGTCGGGGATCGCGGCGCTCATCATGCTCGAGCGCCAGCGCTTCGCGGTGATGGTGTGCGACGTCCGCATGCCGGGGATGACCGGCCTCGAGGTCGTACCGGAGGCGCTCCAGCTCGATCCCGACCTGGCGATCCTCATGCTGAGCGCCGTGAACGACGCGCCGACCGCCACCGACGCGCTCTCGCACGGCGCGATGGATTACCTCGTCAAGCCGATCGAGCTCGTCGATCTGCAGCGGGCGGTCGAGCGATCCACCCACCGCCGCCAGCTCGAGATCGAGCGGCGGCGCGTGGAGGAGCACATCCGCGAGGAGGTCGCGCTCCGCACCTCCGAGCTGGAGAAGGAGAAGGCGGCGCTGCACGCCCTCACCATCGGTGTGGCCGAGACGCTGATCAACGCCATGGAGGCGAAGGACGTCTACCTCCGCGGCCACTCCAGCCGCGTCGCCGATCAGGCGGCGTCGATCGCGGATGCCCTGGGGCTCGACCCCGATCTCGTGGAGAACGTCCGCCTCGCCGGCCGCCTGCACGACGTCGGCAAGATCGGGATCCGCGAGGACATCCTGAACAAGGCGGGGCCGCTCACGGCGGAGGAGTTCGAGCACGTGAAGGACCACGTCCGCATGGGGATGGAGATTCTCACGCCGCTCAAGCACATCCCCGTCGCGCTGGAGTACGTGCACGACCACCACGAGCACTGGGACGGCAGCGGGTACCCGCGTGGGCTCGCCGGCGAGCAGATCACCATCGGGGGGCGCATCCTGGCCGCATGCGACGCGTTCGACGCGATCACCTCGCGCCGCGCCTACCGCGAGGCGATGGACGCGCCGGCGACGATCGCCTACCTCGAGCGGACCGAGGTCGGGCGCCTGCTCGATCCCAACGTGTTCGCCGCGCTCAAGAAGGTGGTGCTGCGCCGGAAGACGCTGACCTTCATCGACGACATCCACGCCTGAGGCCGTGGGTCCCGGGCGGCGTGCGCGGCCTCACCCCACTCGCTCGAGCTCGCGGAGCGCGTCGACCAGCTCCGCCGCCCCGAAGGGCTTGGGCAGGATCGGGCAGTGCCAGCGGGCCACCACATGTGCCGCCGCGGCACCCCCCGCATCGCCGGACATCACCAGGGTGTGCGGCAGCAGCGCCGGAAACTCGTAGCCGAGCTGGGCGAGCAGCCAGCCGCCGCTGCCGTCCTTCATCTTGAGGTCGGTGACGACGAACTGCACCACCGTTCCCTGCCGCAGCTGCTCCAACGCGTCGCGGCCACTCGCGCTCTCCGTGATGTCGTAGCCCTCGCGCTCCAGAAAGCGGCGCACCGCGACGCGCATCGAGGCGTCGTCGTCGATCACCAGCACCGCCGGGCGCGGCGGCGACTGCGGCGACTGCGGCGACCCGCTCGACTGTTCGGGCGTGACGGACATGGCGCGGCGAAAAGGGGTTGAGCCAGGAGTATCGGCGGGAGCCGCTGAAAGTGCAGACCGCGCGCCGTCCCGCGGCGCGTCCCTGCGCCGAACGAGGCGGCCCGGCCTCAGCATTTCCCCCTGGTGCGCCGTATAATTCGCGATGCTGTCGTCCCCGCTGCCCTGTCGTTGGCTTGCGCTCGTCGTGGCCTTCGCCATCACGCCCGCCATGATGTCCGCCGCCGCCCAGGGTGTCGGCACCGAGGCCATGCGGGATACCCTCCGGCTGTCCGTCGACGACGCCGTCGCCATCGCCCTGCGCCAGAGCGACGAGGTCGGGGTCGCGGCGGCGCAGGTGGACGTCGCCGACGCGCAGTACGGCGCGGCCCGCGCGAATGCGCTGCCGCAGCTCCGCCTGAACGGCGCGTACCTGCACACGTACGAGAGCGCACGCGGCCAGGCCGTCGGCGCTCAGTTCAATCAGCCGAACACCTATACCGCGAACGCGAATCTCTCGCAGACGCTCTTTCAGGGCGGCAAGCTTCTGTCGGCGGCGCGCGCGGCGAACGAGCTGCGGGACGCCGCCCGGTTCGACGAGCGCGAGGTGCGCGCCAACGTCACCCTGCTCGTGCAGCGGTCCTACTTGCAGGCGCTGTTCACCGATCGGATCGCCGAGCTGCAGCAGCGCAACCTCGCGTTGGCCACGAGTCGCGTCACCCAGGTGGAGCAGTTCGAGCGCGCCGGCCAGGCCGCGCATTACGACGTGCTGCGAGCCCGCGTGGAGCGGGCCAACATCGAGCCGCTCGCGATCCAGGCGCAGAGCGATCGGGAGATCGCCCGCCTCGAGCTCAAGCGCGTGCTCAACCTGCCCATCGGCCAGCCGCTCGCGCTCGTCAGCCACATCGACTCCGTGGCCGCCACCGCCATGCTCGCCGCGCTCGACGACACCGCGACCGCCACCGAGCGTGCCGCCGTCCGATCGGCCGAGCTCAACCTCGCCGCTCGGCAGCTCGGCGTGCGCGTCGCCCGGGCGGATTACCTTCCCACGCTCACCGCCTTCTATCAGTCGGGCTTCCAGGCCTTTCCCCCCCGGGGGCTGGGCTTTCCCACCTCTCGCGGCAACGTCGCCGAGGCCAATTGCCCGGTCGGATCCGCGCCCACGCTCCGGTGTCAAAACGGTGGCTTCTTCTCCGACCAGCAGTTGGGCATCAACGTTTCCTTCCCATTGTTCGACGGCTTCCGCGTGAAGTCGAACGTCGATCTGGCGAAGGCCCAGACCCGCCTCGCCGAGCTGGCGCTCCGGCAGCAGCGCGAGGCGGTGTCGTTGGACGTCGCCCGTGCCCGCGCCGAGCTGCGCCGGTCGCGAGCCGTCTTCCTGGCGCGCCAGCAGAACTCCGCCGAGGCGGAGGAGGCCTTCCGTCTGGCGACGCTGCGCTTCGCGCGCGGATTGAGCACGCAGCTCGAGGTGTCCGACGCCCAGCTGGCCCTGCTCACGGCGCAGAGCACCGAGGCCCGCGCCACGTACGACCTCTTTCTCGCTTCGGCGGACCTGGCGCGCGCGCTGGGCCGGCCGATCCCGCTTCCGTCCGCGGCCGGCGTGCCGCCGAACCCGCGATAGGCATCACGCCGTGACCCGAACCCCACACCGTCCCGGTTTCCACCGCGCGGCTCGCGCGGCGGCGCTCGCGCTGTCGTACGCTGCCGCCACCGCCTGCTCGGCCGACGCCAAGCGGTCTCCGGCTCCGAAGGGTGCCGTCACGGCGCACGGCGGCTCGGCGGCAGGAGTCGTCGGCCGCGCTGCCCCGTCCATCACGCTGTCGCCCTCCGACGTCGCCACCGTCACGGCGATGACGCTCGAGGACGGTGTCGCCCTCACCGGCGATCTCAACCCGATCGAGACGGTGGATGTTCGTGCGCGGCTCGAGGGCGATCTCGTCGGCGTGTACGTCCGCGAGGGCGAGCAGGTCGCCGCGGGCCAGCTCCTGGCGCGCTTCGAGGCGAGCGAACAGGAGAGCGGCCACGCGAGCGCCGAAGCGGACCGTGCGGCCGCGCAGTCCGACCTGGCGAACGCGGAATGGACCCTCGAGCAGAATGGGCAGCTTCTCAAGGCGGGCGCCATCGCCCAGCAGGTGTACAAGAACTCGCAGCAGGCGGTGGTGTCGGCGCGCGCGCGGCTCGCCGCGGCCAACGCACGCCTGAGCGCGATGGGCAATCAGGCCCGCGACACCCGCGTCGTGGCGCCGTCGAGCGGCGTCGTCAACAAGCGGATGGTGGAATCCGGTGAGCACCTCGCCAAGAGCGCGTCCATGTTCACCATCGTGCGCAACGGCACCCTGGAGCTCGCGGCCGCCGTGCCGGCCCGTCAATCCACGGCACTCCGGACGGGTCAGGTGGTCCACTTCGTCGCCGACGGCCGCCGCTTCGACGGTCGTGTCGCCCGGGTGAGCCCGACGATCGATCCCGCGACCCGCGCCGTCACCGTGTACGTGCAGGTGCCCAACCCCGGCGGCACGATCCGCGGCGGCACCTTCGCCACCGGCCGCGTCGTGAGCCGCACGCTGAACAACGTGCTCGGCGTGCCCACGGCGGCGCTGCGGCAGTCGCCGGAAGACGGCAAGCCGTTCGTCTACCGGATCGACGGCCGGACGATCAACACCGCGCCCGTGCAGCTCGGCGCGGTCGACGAGCGGCTCGGCGTCGCGCAGGTCACCGACGGGCTGCAGGCGGGCGAGCGCGTCATCGTCGGCAACGTCGGCACCCTCGGCCGCGGGATGCAGGTCACGATCGCCGGGCAGGAGCAGGCCGGCCGCCAGCAGTAGCGCGGCCGTCGGACCCTCGAATCGAAGACACGAGCGATGTTCCTCTCAGACGTCTCCATCAAGCGGCCCGTGTTTGCCACCATGATGATGGTGGCGCTCGTGGTGCTGGGCGTCGTCAGCTACGAGCGGCTGGCGATCGACGAATATCCCGACATCACCTATCCGATCGTCATCGCGCAGACGACCTATCCCGGCGCGTCACCCGACGTGATGATGCGCGACGTCTCGAAGCCGATCGAGGAAGCGCTCAACACCGTCCAGGGGATCAAGGAGATCAGCTCCACCTCGCTCGAGGGGGTGTCCATCGTCCGTCTGCAGTTCAACCTCGGCGTCGACGTCGCCGCGGCGCAGCAGGACGTGCAGGCCAAGGTGGCGCGCATTCGCCGCACCCTGCCGCCGGATATCCAGGACCCGATCATCCAGCACTTCGACCCGAACGACTCGCCGATCATGGCGATCGCCCTCACCTCGAAGGAGCGGCCGATCCGGGAGATCACCGACCTGGCGAACGAGGTGGTGCAGACCCGGCTCGAGTCGATCCCCGGCGTCGGTGGGGTGAACATCATCGGCGGCAACGCGCGCCAGATTCGCGTGCAGGTCGATCCGGCGGCGATGCGCGCCTACGGGCTCTCCCCCGCCCAGCTCACGGCCGCGCTGCAGCGGGAGAACCAGGAGGTGCCGGCGGGGCGCATCGAGGGGGGCGCCACGGAACGCCTCGTCCGCGTGACCGGCCGCATCGCGGACCCGAAGTCGTTCGCCGACATTCCGGTCACCGTCCGCTCCGGCACCCCGGTGCGGATCAGCGACGTCGCGATGGTGGTGGACGGCGCCGAGGACCGACGCACCGGCGCCGAGATCTTCACGGACACCACGAGCACGCCGGCGGTGTCGCTGGAAGTGCTCAAGATCTCCGGGTCGAACACCGTCGAGGTGGCGGACGCGGTGAAGGCGATGGTGGGCGAGCTCGAGAAGCAGCTCCCGCAGGACATCCGGATGACGATCATCCGCGACGACTCGCGCCGCATCCGCGAGTCGCTCGCCGACGTTCAGGTGTCGATCGTGCTCGGTGCCGTGCTCACGATCATGATCATCTATCTGTTCCTGAACTCGTGGCGCTCCACGGTGATCACCGGGCTCACCCTGCCGATCTCGATCATCAGCGCCTTCTTCATCATGTGGGTGTTCAACTTCACCGTGAACACCATGACGCTGCTCGCCCTCTCGCTGGCGATCGGGCTGCTGATCGACGACGCCATCGTGGTGCGCGAGAACATCGTGCGCCACCTGGAGATGGGAAAGAGTCACGACGACGCGGCGCGCGAGGGCACGAGCGAGATCGGCCTCGCGGTGATGTCCACCTCGTTCGCCGTCGTCGCGGTGTTCATCCCCGTCGCCTTCATGGGCGGGATCATCGGCAAGATCTTCTTCCAGTTCGGCGTCACCGTCGCCTTCGCCGTGCTCGTGTCGCTGTTCGTGAGCTTCACCCTCGACCCGATGCTCTCCAGCAAGTGGGCGGATCCGGAGGTGGAGCACACGGCCGGCGACAGCGAGTACATGGCGGAGCAGCGCCGGAAGGCGAATCCGGTCCGCCGGATCGCCTTCGCCTTCAACGACCGCTTCGAGCGCCTGGCCGATCACTATCCGAGCTGGCTCGAATGGGCCCTGGGCCATCGGCTCGTCGTGCTCGCCGCAGCGGCGGCCACCATCGTGCTCAGCTTCATCATCATCCCGCGCCTCGGGTTCACCTGGATGCCCGACGTGAACGGGGACGAGTTCAGCGTGGGGTTCCGCACGCCGCCGGGCTCGCGGCTCGACTACACGCTCGACAAGGGGCGCGAGATCTCGGCCTTCCTGATGAAGCAGCCCGAGACCGACTTCACCTATCTCACCGTCGGCGGCGGGTTCCGTGGCACGCCCAACCAGGGCAACGTGTTCGTGGCGCTCAAGCACGGCCACCGGCGCTCGCTGTTCGACATCCAGGCCGACCTGCGTGGCAAGCTGCGCCAGATTCCCGGCATCCGCCCCACCATCGCCGGCCAATCGACGATCTTCAGTCGCGGGCAGCAGCCGATCATCGTCAACGTGCAGGGCCCGGAGGCGTCGCGGCTCAAGATCGCTGCGGCCCGCACGCTGGACGCCGTCAAGTCCGTCCCCGGCGTGGCGGAGCCCAACTCGAGCGAGGACGGCGACATCCCGCAGCTCGACGTGCGGGTCGACCGGCAGGAGGCGTGGCGCGCCGGGCTGGGCGTCGGCAGCGTGGCGTCCACCCTGCAGCCGCTGTTCAGCGGCCAACGCGCCACGACCTGGGAGGATCCGCAGGGCTTCTCGCACGACGTGGTCGTGGTCTTCCCGGACTCGCTTCGCACGTCGGCCGAGAACGTCTCGTCGCTCCCGGTGGCGAGCAGCTTCACCGACTCGCGCAACGGGCTTCCGTCGATGGTTCCCCTCTCGCAGGTCGCCGAGGTGCGCGCGGGCGTGGGGCCGCAGCAGATCGAGCGCCGCATGCTGGAGCAGCAGGTCCAGATTCGTGCCGGCGTCCTCCCCGGCTACGCGATGGGCGACGTCGCCACCGCAGTGCAGAAGGCGATCGAGTCGATCGGGCTGCCGCCGGGCTACCACGCCGTCTTCACCGGCGACGTGCAGAACCTGGAGGAGACGAAGGGCTACGTGCTGAGCGCGCTGCTGCTCGCCGTGGTGTTCATCTATCTCATCCTCGCGTCGCTGTTCGGCTCGTTCCTGCAGCCGCTCGCCATCATGATCGCCCTGCCGCTGAGCTTCATCGGCGTGGCGCTGGCCCTGCTCGTCACGCGCGGCAACATGAACGTGATGACGATGATCGGGATCATCATGCTCATGGGGCTGGTGACGAAGAACGGCATCCTGCTGGTGGACTTCGCCAATCAGCTGCGCGCGAGCGGCCAGGCGCGGGGAGCGGCGCTGCTCTCGGCGGGTCGGATCCGGCTGCGGCCGATCATCATGACCACCGTCGCGATGATCTTCGGCATGATGCCGCTGGCGCTGGCCCTGGGCGCCGGTGCGGAGGCACGCGCCCCGATGGCCCGCGCGGTGATCGGAGGGCTGATCACCTCTACCCTGCTCACGCTGTTCGTCGTGCCGGTGATGTACACCTTCCTGGACGACCTCGGGAGCTGGGTCAGCGCACGGCTGGTCTCGGCGCCGCACGAGACGCGTGGCGATGGCGGTACCCACGCGCCGCTGCCGGAGCCCGCGGCGGGCGACTGAATGGTGCGCCGCACGGCGGCGCACGCGGGAACGCACGGCCCATGCGCGGAATCTGCTTGACGGATTCCGCGCATTGCCTTACAAGGTCACTGTGCACGAGCGACGACGGGTGCGCAGGCCGGATCGCCCGATGGCGAAGGGCGGCGCCGCACTCTGGTGCCGGCGAAGGCACACGTCGTGCAGCGGCGGCGCGCGGACCGCGCCGCGACTGTCAGAAAGCACGCAGGTCCGACTGGCCTATCTCTTCAGGAGGCGGTAATGCCGCGCGGTGACGAGTTGAACGAATCGCTACGCTTTTCAGATCGCGATGACGACGGCGACGATCTCGGCTACGGTGGTGGCGGAGGCGGCGGGTCGGCGTCGTATGACGACGATGACGAGGAGGACGGCGGCTGGACCACCCACAAGGACGATAGCGACGACCTCTGGGACAGCACCGACGACTCCGATGACGACGAGGAGGAGGGACTCGGCACCCCCGTCGTGGACGGCGACGAGGAAGACGACGAGAGCCCGCTGGTGGTGGCGCGGGCGCCGCGCTCGGGGGG
>JABFYH010000085.1 GCA_013361335.1 Gemmatimonadaceae bacterium
GCCCCCACGCCCTGCTTCACGTTGTGCGTGCCACCGACGGTGTCCATCGCGTGGCCGAGCTCCATCCCCTCGCGCACCAGCGCGGCGACCTGTGCGGGCAGGGTGAGCGCGAGCGAGCCGCCGATCCCCTCGCGCCCGTCGCGGGAAACTGCCGCCACCCAGGCGCAGGTTCGAACGGAGCCGTCCTCCGCGGCCACGACGCCACCTTCGATGCCGATGCCGATGTCCGCGTCGAGCGACTCGCGCGCAGCCTGCGCCCGCGTGAGCGCACCGCGAATCGTCTCCTCGTCGCCCCACGGCTGGTCCGGAACTCCGCTCGCGACCGATGTCCCCGCCACCTCGACGCCGTGAGCGAGCCGGGCCATGACCGCGCGCGCCGCGCCGACTTTCACCGGGTTGGTCGAGCCGACCGCGACGCGAGACACCACGAGCGGGGCGAAGAGGGTCATGCAGGGCGCTCCGGCAAGGTTGGCGTGCAAACTACCGCGCGCGCGTCGCGATGGGAGCGGTTGCCGCCCTCCGGACCGCGCGATATGCTAGGGCCGAATGTCGCCTCCCGCCGAGCTCTCCGTCCCGCTTCACGCGTCCGGCCATCGCGCCCGCCAGATGTTCGCCTTCGTCGCCGAACGGCTGTGGCTCGACTTCGTCAACAGCGACACCAGCGCGCGGGGCACGGACGCGCTCCATGACTTCGGGCGATTCGTGGGATGGCTCGAGGCGGCGCAGGTGCTCGATGCCGAACGGGCGGGCTCGATGCAGCGGCGCGCGCTGCAGCAGCCGGCGGGCGCGCTGGCCGTCCTCGGCGACGCGCGCCGCGTGCGTGCCGTGCTGCGTGCCCTCGCCGAGCGCGGCGCCAGTGCGCCCGACGTGCGGGTGGACGCCCTCGGCGAGATCAATCGGGTGCTCGGACGAAGCGCGGGCACGCGCCGCGTCGAGCTGCGCGAGGACGGGACCTTCGCCCGCGCCTTCGTCGCGGTGGGCGATGCCTTCGCCGGCCTGCTCATCCCGATCGTCGAGAGCTCGGCGGATGCGCTGATTCTCGGGGAGCTCGAGCGGGTGCGCCGCTGCGCCGATCCGCGCTGCGGGCGCGTCTTCCAGGACGAGACCAAGAACGGCCGGCGCCGCTGGTGCGACATGGCCACCTGCGGCAATCGCGCGAAAGCGGCGCGACACCGCATGAAGCTTCACGCCTAGCGTCGCGCCGCGCCGGCGTGACCGATGTCACCGCCCCCGCCTCCTCGGCCATTAGGTTGTCGACATGTCATTGGGCGCCTTCACCCGGGTCGACGTCACGCGGACGCATCTCGAGCTCCGCAGCCTGGACGCGCTGCGGGGTGTGCCTGCACCCTCCGTGTCCGGCACGTTGCGCCGGCTGCACCCGATCCGCGCCGCGGAATATCGCGCACTCTACACGCTCGTCGGCGAGCGGTGGCTCTGGCGCGACCGTCTCGTGTGGACCGACGCGGAGCTCGACGCCTACCTCGCCGCGCCGAACGTCCATGTGTGGCTGCTCTCGGTCGCCGGCGCGACGGCGGGCTACTTCGAGCTGCAGCAGCATGGCAACGACGCCGTCGAGGTGATGTACTTCGGCCTCGTGCCCGCCTTCATCGGACGACGCCTCGGCGGGTGGATGCTCACCCGTGCGGTAGAGGAAGCATTCGCGCTCGGCGCGCGTCGCGTGGTGCTGAACACCTGCACCCTCGACGCACCGCAGGCGCTTCCCAACTATCTCGCGCGGGGATTCACGATCGTGCGCGAGGAGCGATACCTCCTCGACGTGCCGGCGTCGTCAGCGTGATCGCCCGCGGCCTCCGCCGCGGCCGCTCCTTCCACCGCTCCGTCCGCCCCCACCACCTGGTCCGCGCTTCGGCCCGCCCTCGTCCGTGCCCGGGCGTCGACTGCGCTCGCGCTTGCCCGGCCGCTGGCTGCGAGCGTGCTCGCGCAACCCGCGCTTCGGTTCGCGGCTGCGATGATCGCGCGCCTTCTGGCGACTGGCCTCGCGTTGCTCGTCGCGCTTCCGGTTGAAGCGCGCCACCTCTTCCTCGGTCCACGGCGCGTCCAGCAGCGTCTGGAGCTCGTCGAGCGTGCGCGCCCGCACCGAGCCGCGCTGACCGCGATACACCACGAATCGCACCGGCCGGTCGAGGGTCGGCACCTCGGCCTCCGTCAGCGAGCGTGCGATCTTCTCCGGCAGCCGGAGCCGCGCCACGCCACGCGGCGCTCCACCGTCCTCCTCGACGTCGTAGTCGATCTCCACGTCGCGGTCGCGGAGCGACACCCTGCTCGGCAACGCATCGTATTTTTCCCGCTCGGCCCGTGGTGACAGCGCCTCGAGCTCGGCCGCGAGGTCGAGGTCGGCCTGCTTGAACTCCGTCACCGAGCGCACGCCGGCCAGGCGGCGCGCATAGAGCGCCGCCAACTCGGACTGGCCGAGCCGCGGCAGCGCACCACCCGAGCGCCGGTACGCTTCGCGCACGGCGTCGATGCGATTCAGATTCTCCCGCACGGCGAAGTGCCGAGCTTCCCCCCGCGCGAGCGCGTCGGCGAGGACACGGCGCGCCTCGTCCTCGCGGCCCGCCGGGAAGACGTCGACTGCCTCGATCTCGCGCTCCAGCTCGAACCCGAAGTACTCCACGCGCCGACGCAGCACGAGCGGCGCCTTGCGACGCTCCGCGTCGTATACGAGCTCGGCCTCCTCGCCCGTCGCGTAGCGGCGGACGAGGTCCATCGGAAGCTGCGTGCCCTCGATCGACGCGCGCGGATTGCCGAAGCGGTCGGCGAAATAGCGCAGCTCGCCCGCGATCGCGCCCCAGCTGCCGCACACGCTCGTCTTGCTGACCCGCGCCTCCTCGCCCCAGGCGGTCTGCTCGTCGATCACGAGGTCGAAGGGCATGTACTCGGCGAGGAGCTGCGCGAACTGCCGGCGCGTGCCTTCGTGCGCCATCGGCATCTCCGCCGGAAGCGCCATGTCGAGGCCGCGATACACGCTCGCCATGCCGAGCGCCGCATCCTCGACGGACTTCACCAGCACGCCGCGCCGCTCCGCCCACTCGCCGATCTCCTCCTCGTGGAAGAGGTGGCGCGGCAGGCCGTACACCTCGCCCACGTAGCCGGCGACGCGATACGCCTCGGCGTAGACGTTATAGGCCGTGAGGTGATCGCTGCCCGGGAGAATCAGTCCGTCGAGGTCGCGCTCCTCGCGCGTCATCCGATGCAGGCTCTCGATGCCGCTCATCACGGCGAGATACGGCACGAGCGCGTCGTCGGCGTTGACGAGCAGCTCCGCCCACTCGCGCTCGACGGGCATCTTCTCCACCGCGCGGCCGTATCGCGTGAGCCGCCCCTGCTCGATGATGCCGCGCCCCTCGAGGAACTCCTTCGCGCGCCGATACGCGATCCGGTCGAGCGGCACGGGCAGCTCGAGCTCGCCGACGTCGACACCGAGGTCCGCACAGGTGATCGCGACGCGCTCCGAGTCGCCGGCGAGCTGGAACTCCGGTGCCGTGGGACGGAGCGAGGCGAAGTCGATGTCGCGATCGCTGAGGATGAACACCCGGCCCCCGGCCACTCGCCCGTGCACGCGCCCCGCCATCTGGAGGATCTCGTTCGCGCCCAGGTGCAGCTTCGTGAGCACGTTCTTCCCTTTCTCGACGATCGACGTGAAGCGCGTGTCGTCGATGATCACCGTGTCGAGCCCCTGCACGTTGAGCGCGCTCTGTCCTGCGGCCGTCATGGCGAGGAAGTACGGCTTGCTCTCCTCGCCCTCGAGAAAGGGCCGCAGGATGCGAATCGGCTCACCGCCGTGGTAGTGGGCGGTGTTGATGCGCGGCGCCCGCATGCGAACGTTCTCCGCCGCCTGCTCCACCCCTTTGCGCGTCGGGACGAAGATCGCGACGCCCCGCTTCTCCTTGTAGATGCGCTGGAGGAACCTGTCGTCGAGGAACTCGCCGACCTCCTTGCTCACCACCTCGACCTTGGCCGCCTTGGCGGGATCGAAGGCGTACACCTCGAGCACGTCGGCGCTCTCGAGGTAGTTGCGGTAGAAGGTCGGATCCACCGTCGCCGACAGCCAGATGAACCGGCAGCCGACACGCTTCCCCAGGGCGAGACAGAGCTCCAGCTCCGCCGACGTCTGGTGGATCTCGTCGACGATGAGGGTGTCCTGCGGGAGGATGTCGCCATCCTGGAACCACCGCCGCGCGATGCCCGTCGTGACGATGACGATGTTCCAGCTCGGCGTGTCCGGCGTCGCCTCGCGCTCGCGGTTGATCACGCCCACGCGCAGGTCGGTCGTACCGAGCAGCTCCTCGGCGATCGGGCGGATGGCGAGCGTCTTCCCCGAGCCGGTGCCGGCCACGATGCCGAACCCGCGCCGCGCCCGCGCGAGCTCCCGCACCCGTGCACCGAAGTGCTTCTCGAGGTAGGTCTCGATGTGCAGGCCGACGGCGAGCTCGATCGTCTCGCAGGCCGCCCGGGTCGGCGCGATGACGATCACGCGCCCCGTTGGCGGCTCGGCCCCCACGAAGGCGTCGTGGTCGGGCGGGAGGTATTGATCTCTTACGTCTCGCATGCGCGGCGCGTGGGGCGAGATTCGTGCGCGCGCACGGGAGGAGGCCCGCTAGGGCTTCTTCCGGTCGTCGCCGAACTTCTTGAGGAAGGGGAGCTCCTTGTCCCCCTTGTCGGACTTCTCAACGTAATCGTCGCCGAAGATCACGCGCCCGTTCGCCGGCCGATTCCGCACCGCGGTCGGGCAATCGGTGGGAGCGGGCTGCTGCTTCGGGGGGACCTTGTCCAGCCAGATTCGGCACATGCCGGGCGGTGGGCGGTACGCCTTCGGCACGTCGTCGCCCCCCTTCTGGGCATGCGCCGTCCCGGCCAATGCGGCGGTACAGGCGAGGGCGAGGAAGGTGCTGCGGAAGCTCATCGGAGATCTCCACGGCGCGCGGTCATTCACGCGTCCGCCATCTATGAGGCAGGGCCGGTGCCATGAGGCGCGCTACCAGACCCATGCTTGCAAGTGCATTTGTGTCAAACGCTTATAGGAGGCCTCCGACGTCGGTGCGCCAACCGGCTGTCCCTGGCGACGGACACCCCCGTCCAGCAACGGGTAAGTACCCTCAGTCCCCGAAGCTGATCCCCGTGGCCCTCGCAGTCTGCACCACGTCGTGCGTCGTGTCCACCCGCTTGGTCTCCTGGAGGCACTCCACGATCGGCACCGTCACGATGTGTGGGGTCTGCAGCGCTACCATGTGCCCCCATTTGCCGTCGGCAATCGCGCGGACGGCCGCGCCACCGAACCGCGTCGCCAGGAGACGGTCGTAGCCGGTCGGCTGGCCCCCCCGCTGCAGGTGGCCGAGCACCAGCGAACGGACTTCCTTGCCGGTGATCCTCCCGATCTCGCGGCCGATCTGGTCGGCGACGCCGCCGATACGGCGCGCCTCGCCGGGCATGGACTCGCCCATCGTGTGCATCGACCCGCCCTTCGGGTAGGCCCCCTCGGCCACGACGACGATGGAGAAATGCCGGCCATGCGCGTCGCGCGACATGATCTTGTCGCAGACGCGGCGGATGTCGTACGGGATCTCGGGGATCAGGATGACGTCCGCGCTTCCCGCCACCCCGGAGTGCAGCGCGATGAAGCCCGCCTCGCGCCCCATCACCTCCATCACCATCACGCGATCATGACTTTCAGCGGTGGTGTGCAACTTATCAATGGCCTCGAGCGCGGTGTTCACCGCGGTGTCGAAGCCGAAGGTCGTGACCGTGCCGCTCACGTCGTTGTCGATCGTCTTCGGCACGCCGACGATCTTCATCCCCTTGGCGCACAGCTTGTTCGCGATGTCGAGCGACCCGTCGCCGCCGATCGAGATCACGGCCTCGATGCCGAGCTTGCGCGCGTTCTCCATCAGCTCATCCGAGCGATCGAACTCGACGTAGCTCCCGTCCGCCTGCTTGCGCGGATAGCAGAACGGATTGCCGCGATTGGTCGTGCGCAGGATCGTGCCGCCGAGATGCGCGATGCCGCGCACGGAATCCTTGGTGAGCGGGACGACCTCGTCCTCACCCAGCAGCCCGGCGAAGCCGCGCTTGATTCCGACGACCTCCCATCCCCGGTTGATGGCCGACAGGACCGCGGCACGGATGACCGCGTTCAGACCCGGGGCGTCGCCGCCGCCGGTGGAGAGGGCAATGCGCATTCAGCGTGTCGTGAAACGGTGGTGCATCGGTGGCGATGTCACATGGGCCGAGGCGTCAGGAAGACGCGTCGGCCCATGCGGCGTCACCTCGGCAGAACGCTCAGCTCGCCGCGCGCAGCAAGCGAAGAATCTCGCCCGGTTGCGCGTGGCGATTGAGCTTGGACTTCTCGAACAGGGGACGTCCATCCTTCACTACCTCGAACCGCCCGCCCGAGCTCGGTACGAGCTGCACCTGGGCGTCGGGAAACTGTTCCCGAATCTCGGCCGCCAGACTGGCGGCCCGCGGTTCGTAGCTTCAAAGCGTGCAGTATTCGATCGAGATGTTCATGGTCGTGTCCGTGGAATGCAGCAATATAGCTACCGCGCGACCTCATTCCGCAGCAGCTCGGCGAATCGATCCTCCAGCCGCCCGCTCGACGCACACTTCACGCTCGTGCTCAGCCCGTTGGGGGCCGCATCGCCGCGGACCATCGTCATCACCTCGGTGTGGGTGGAGTCGATCGCCTTGGCGCGGGCCACGAGGGTGAGCTGGACGCTGTAGCGCTCCGCGTTCGGCCCGTAGCTCCCCGTTCCGCACTCGAGCAGCAGCGAGAGGCGCTGGCCGGCGATCGGTCGGCGCACCAGGACGCGCACGGCGCCCATCGCCTTCGCCGACGAGTCCACCACGGTGAGCGGCACGGCGAGCGCCGAGAACACGGCTGGAAGCGCGGCGAAGACACGAGCATCGCTGACGGCGAGGGTGTCGGGCACTCGCGCCGGTACCCCGGTGAACTCGTTCAGGAAACGCCCGCTCTTGGAGTCGATCGCGCCGCCACTCTCGCCCGCGCGCTGGGCCTCCAGACGCGCGGCGCCCAATACCATGATGGTCGCCGCGATCCCCGCCTGCACCGTGTGACTCGTGATTCGCATCTCGCCAGTCTCCCTGAAAGTTGGGATGGGGTTATCGGCCGCTCGACGCCGCGGCCGTGGCGACGGGCCCGGCCGCTGCTCCCTGCTCGTTCACGTCGAGAGCGTTCCAGTTCGTCATCGCGTTCAGCATCAGGGCAAACGCCCCCTGCGACTGCCACCGCCACATCGGGCGGGTGCCGAAGAGCACGACATGACCCTTGCCGAGGGGCGCGTCCACCACCGTTGCGCGGCCCGCCATCTCCTCACCCGCATCGAGCAGGCCGGAAACGAGGAGCTCGTCGGCCTTCGGCGTCCAGCGTACGATCGTGCGCGCACGGAGCCGCTCGGTCGCGTTGGTGATCGCGCTGTCCACGCCGACCGGCCGCTGCGCGGCGGTCGGCGCTGCCTGCACGCTCATCAGCGGCGCCTGGTTGAAATAGAGCGGAAAGCTCGTGCGCTCGTACCCGTAGGCGATGGGACTTTCGGGCTTCATGAGCTGCGCGCGATACACGCCGCCGCGCGCCTGCAGCTTCGGCGCCGGCGCCACGCTCACCGTCGGCACCAGCCCGAACTCGATCGGCACGCGCGCGCTGTTGCCTTCGACGACGAGCAGGCCACCCCGCTCGACGAACCGACGGAGCGCCGCGAGTCCGGCCAACCCCATCCCCTTCCGGGTGTCGTCCGTCTCGTCCCACTTGCCCAGGTTGGGCGTCAACACCGTCTTCTTCCAGGGGATCGCGGGTCCCACCTGCGGACGGCCGTTGACGATGGTCGTGGCGGCGCCGCCGACGTGCGGAAAGACGACGACGTCGAAGCGGTCGAGGAGCCCGGCCTGCTCGAGCTTCTGGTCGGCCAGATAGGTGAACGGCACGCCCATCCGGTCGAACGCGTATCGCACCCACCCCTCGTTCTGCGTCTCGATCCACGAGTGGACGAGCGCCACGCGTGGCGGGGAGACGGGGTGCCGGCGCACGCTCGGCGCGCTCGCGACGGCGGTGGCGCCGAGCCCCAGCGTCGCCACCGCCTCCCGGGCGGATGCGTCCGCGCCCTCGACGATGAACGTTCCACGCTCCCAGCTCCTGCCGGCGGCGCTGAACGCCGTGTCCGTCACGGACACCCGTGCTCGCCCTGTCTTCCAGGGGAGCACCGCCGACCGCCAGTCACCCAGATGCGGGACGAGCAGCACGTCACCAGCGCCGGCGACCGAACCGCGCACGGAGGCGTCCCCGGTGAGCATCGTCATCGGCGCCGACAACACCGCGGGGTCGGCAATCTTCAACGTCTGGACGTGCCGCAGCTCGTCCAGCGTCCAGCCGGTGTCGTCGTAGGGTGACGGCAGGTCGGGCTTGAAGCTCTGGGTGGCCAACAGCGTGCGCACCGTCTGGGTGTACGGCTGATCCATCCGCACCACCCAGTCGCCGGCGTGGACGACCACCGGCGCGTCTTTCGCCGTCGCGCCCTTGAGCGTCACGTCAGCCGACGCGACGTGGACCTCCGCGCCATGTTGGCGAAAGAGGTTTATCAGGTCGGCCGCTTCAGCGGCGCGGCGCTGTCCACGCGGCACGACGAACGCGTAGGGCGCCGAGCTCCTCCCCTTGGCGATCTGGCGCTCGCCCTTCGTGACGAAGTTGTCGAGGAAGGTCGTGGCGTGGTCGGCGACGTACCGGAGCGCCGTCAGCACGCCGGACTCCTGATAGTTGATGTTGCTGCGGATGCACCACTTCACCCCGTTCACCGGCGGGCTGGGTCGATCCCAGCGCCGCTCGGTCGTCGCTGCGGGAAAGTTGGTGATGTGGCAGTCGGCGTTCATCGAGGTGTACGTCTCGTAGAAGCGCCCGATCGAGTTGTGCAGGTTGGCGATCGCCAGCATGTAGTTCGGCGCCCACCCGTCGTAGAAGCCGTGGGTCCACACGCCGGGCAGGCCCCGCTTGGTCAGCTCGTTGATCTCCTGATACGCGAGCGTGTGCCACTCGTTGATCACGATCGGGTCGAACTCGTCGTTGTACGGCCCGGTGCCGGTGCTCGTGTGCATGAACGCCACCGACTCGTGGAGATCGTGCATCACCGTCGGGTGCCAGTGGAGAAACCCGTCCATCACATGCTGGGTGAGCTTCTGCGACAGCACCATCCCGTCGCGGTTGTTGTCGTGCGCCGTGTACTTGCCCCAGTACGTGAGGGACACGCCGCTCGGGCCGAGCCCGAGCGACCGTGAGAGCTTGGCGGCGTCCACCTCCCGATCGCGCCCATCGACCTCGGTGGTCGGCGTGATGAGGGTGATGATGCCGTTCCGGATGGCGGAGACGTGCTCGCTCTCCTCCACCGCGAGCCGATACACGAGCTCCATCAGCATCTCGGGGCTGCCCGTTTCGGGCGAGTGAATGCTTCCCGTCAGCCAATAAATCGGCTTCGCCGTCCTGAGGAGCCGCGCGCGCTCCGCCGGCGCGAGCCCCCGAGGATCGGCGAGGCGCGCCGCCATCGCCCGGTAGTCGTCGAGCCGCGCGATCGTCGCCGAATCCGCCACCGCCGCCACGATCATCTCGCGCCCCTCGTCGCTCATCCCGAGCGAGAACACGCGGACCCTCGGCGACGCCTTCTCCACCGCCCGGAAGTAGCGGTTCAGCTCTTCCACGTACGCCAGGCGGCCGATCGTGCCCGGCACGTAGCCGAGCACCTTGAGCGGCGTGGGGACCGTCGCCGAAGCGGGCAGATGATCCACGAGCTCCGTCGTGAACTTCCAGGTGGAGTCCGTCGGCGTCAGCTCGCGAATGCGCGCGGTGTACGCGGAATCGTTGGGCTGCTGGGCACGAATCGCCGAGGGAGCGAGGACGGCGAGAGCAAGGGCGAGCGAGACAACGCGAGACGACATGGGAGCTCGGCGAGGGTGGGAGCTGGAGAAGATGGAGGCCGGGCAGGGCGCGTCAACGCCCGCCGCGTTCCGGCGTCGGGCGCGGCGGCATGATGCCGCCTGCGGGCGCCCGCGTGGCGACCCTCCACCCATGCAACGCAGGAGTCCCCGCCGCCGCTGCGGCTACACGGTCGTGGAGCTGGTGGTCGTGCTCACCATCGTCGGCCTCGTCTGCGCCATCGGCGTCCGGACGCTCGGACAGCAGCTCGACCGCGTGGCGGCACGGAGCGCGGTCGGCGAGGCCGCCGGGGCGATCGCGCGGGCACGGGACGAAGCGCTGGCCCGTCACGCCACGGTCACCGTCCGCATCGACACCGCCGAGCGGCTCCTCACCCTGCACAGCCACGGCGCGCGGCTCGCGCGCCACGCGCTCGGCCACGCGCACGGCGTCTCGCTCACCGCGACGCGCGATTCCGTGGTGTTCGACGCGCGCGGGTTGGGCTACGGCGCGGGGAACCTCACCCTCGTCGCGCGGCGCGGCTCAGCCGCGGAGACGCTGGTCGTGTCGCGCCTGGGCCGAGTACGGCACTGATCGCCCTACCGGCCCCCTCGTCGACCTTCACGTGAGGCCGAGTTCCGTCAGTCGGCGGCAACGGTGCCGAAGTCGTATCCCGGCACCGAGACGCGAGGAATCGGCTGACCGATCATCCGCTCGATCGTGCGCACCATGCCGATCTCGTCGGGCGACATGAAGGTGTAGGCGTCGCCTTCCTTCGCCGCACGGCCCGTGCGGCCGATGCGGTGCACGTAGTCCTCGGCCTGCTGCGGCACGTCGTAGTTGATGACGTGCGTGATCCCGGAGATGTCCAGCCCGCGCTGGGCGATGTCGGTGGCCACGAGCACGGTGGTCTTGCCGTCCTTGAAGTCCTGGAGGGCCCGCGTGCGCTGGGCCTGGGTCTTGTCGGC
Organism: Gemmatimonadaceae bacterium; assembly: GCA_013361335.1. GTDB lineage: Bacteria > Gemmatimonadota > Gemmatimonadetes > Gemmatimonadales > Gemmatimonadaceae > AG11. The sequence continues at coordinate 10,897 of JABFYH010000085.1, forward strand.
GTGCATCGCCGTCGCCTTCATGCCGGCCTTCTCCAGGTCGCGCACGATCCGGTCGGCGCCATGCTTGGTGCGCGAGAAGATGAGCACCGACTCGTGCGGCTTGCTCGTCAGCAGCTCCACGAGCAGGGCATTCTTCTTCTCGCGGGGCACCGGATACACCGCGTGCGTGACCGTGCTCGCCGCGGCGGACCGGACGCCCACCTGCACCACGATCGGCTTGCGGAGATACTTTCGGGCGAGCGCTTCCACTTCGGGCGGCATCGTCGCGCTGAAGAGGAGCGTCTGCCGGTAGACGGGGATCTGCCCGACGATGTTGTTGATCTGCGGCGCGAATCCCATGTCGAGCATGCGATCGGCTTCGTCGAGCACGAGCACCTCGAGGTCATCGAACACCACGTTCTGCCGCTCGAGGTGATCGATCAGCCGGCCCGGGGTCGCCACCACGACGTCCACGCCGCTGCGGAGCTTCCGCTCCTGCGGCTCGAGCGGGACGCCGCCGTACACGGCGACGACGGAGATCGGTGCGTGCTTGGCATACTTCCGGAAGCTCTCCTCCACCTGCACGCACAGCTCCCGCGTCGGCGTCAGAATGAGGGCCCGCGTGCGGCGCGGACCGTCGATCAGGCGGTCGATGATCGGGAGAGTGAACGCGGCGGTCTTGCCGGTGCCGGTCTGCGCGAGCCCCATGATGTCCCGCCCCTTGCGGGCGAGCGGGATCGCCTCGCGCTGGATCGGGGTGGGGCTGGCGTAGCCCGCGTCGCTGATCGCATCGAGGATCAGCGGGTGAAGCCCGAGCTCAGCGAAGGTGAAGGCCGGCCCGGTGGCCGCCTCGGCTTCGGCGAGGGTCATCTGAGTGTCGGTCATGCGTCCTGATGCGCTGCGCCGGGGCCGCGATCCCGGAACTTCCGGGACCGGCGCATGCACCGGACTGCTCGCGGCATTGCCGCGACGCGACCGGTGCGGTTGATGAAGGATGCGATCGCAACGGGTGCGACCGCGCACGGGATGTGTCGCCCGGCCCGATGCCGGACGGTCGTGGAGGGGTCCGCAGCCTCACGCGCCCGATGCGCGTGTCCTCCACCGCCGGCCGGCGACGCGCGAACGCTCCTGGCGGTCGCCCCTCTCCGGCCTGGTCTTTCGACGTTCAAGTCTTCGAAATATAACGAGATCGGGCGCTGTCGGCTACGTGGCGCGGTGCTGGCCTCGCGCCGGCGGACTCTTGCCCAGCGCGTCGAGCACCAGAGCGATCACCTGCGCCGGCCGCTCCTCGTTCACGGCGTGCCCCCCGCCCTCGACCGCCGCAACCCGCAGGGGAGCACCGGCCGCCCGAAGCGCGGCCGCATACGGAGCGGCATCCCGGACGAGGCGGTCGCGGGTCCCCAGCACCACGAGCAGCTCGCTCGAGAGGGCGCGCAGGCGGGCCGCCATCCGGTCGACCGGCGGACGCGACCAGGTGAACTGGTGCAGCAGGCGGCGCATGGCGCGGGCGTACGACGGAAACTGGGAGGGCGCCCAGTACTCGTCCTCATCGCACTCGGTGATGCGCGAGGGGTCCCCGTAGACCATCCGGTGGGCCCTCGCCACGATGCGCCGAGTGACGAGTCGGGGCAACAGCCGGTCGACGATGGCCGGGCTCACCGCCCGACCGAGCATCTGAAGCCGGATACGCCCGAAGCAGGCCGGATTGACCAGCATCAATCGGCGGATGCGCGGTTCCCCCTCGAGCACCAGCTCCAGCGCGATCGTTCCGGCCATGGACTGCGCGACGACCCCCGCCCCGTCGAGACGCTCCAGGTCGATCAGATCACGAACGACTCCGACCAGGCTCGCCAGCCCATACGTGGCGTCCGCGAGCGGCTTGTCGGACAGCCCATGGCCCGGCAGGTCGATGGCGAGGGGCCGGAAGCCGGCCGCCGCGAGGGGGGCGAACCATGCGCGCCACATGTAGATCGACGCACCCCAGCCGTGTAGCAGCAGCACCGGTGGGGCCGACGGCTCCCCCGCCTCGGCGAGCCGGAGCCGCGTGCCGCTCCGCAGGGAGACCATCCGCGTCCGGATTCCGGGCAACCCAGCCGGAAACATCTGGTCCGGGGGCAGCCGCCCGCCGAGGCGTCGCTCCGCCACCGCGGTGCCGCCGGTCAGACCGTCTCGATCGGCCGGCCGACGAGTCGCGCGATGAGCCCCAGCCGGAAGGTCATGTCCGCCCACCGCTCATCGCCGGAGCCGAGCGTCTCCAGCGGGTAGGCGGGCCACACGAACGCATTCGCGCTCTTGGGGCTGGCCATCCCCTTGTGCGGATGCCACACCCCCTCCCGATCCCGGTCCTCGAGAAAGCGCTCGAACAGCTTGGACCAGTTCTCGTTGCGCTTGAGGTAGCCGAGCCGCGCCATCAGCTCCAACCAGTAGAACGCGAACGGCACGTCGGAGTCGGCCGCGTTGCGGTGGGGCAGCGGGTCGCCGAGCACCAGATGCGGCACCGGCATCGGAGTCCGCCCGACCAGCTGCACCGCCTCCTGGCGCGGCAGCGGCTGCGTGAGATGGGTGTAGAGGGCGTCCATCTCCCGGTGATGCTCTGCCCGGAAGAGGGGCATGTAGGCCAGCATCATCACTGTGTAGAATGACGGCGGTGCCGCCTCGGCGGCCAGCATGTGCTGGTTGCCCTGCCGGATGAATGGCTTCTGGGCGAGTGGGGAGCGCAGGTAATCAGCCATCCGGGTGAGAATCCGCCGCGCGGCTCCCCGCAGGCGGGGGTCCCCCTCGTAGCCGGCCTGGGCGAGCGCCGCGGCGGCCGCTTCCCGCAACAGGGCTCGACCCCGACGGACGACGTCCTCGTCGCCGGCGTGGCGACCCCCGAGCTCGAACAGGAATGCCGGGTCTTCGTCCTCGGCCAGCAGACGAAAAAGAATGCGCCGCGCGTGCATCAATGGCGGCGTATCCTTGTGCCATCCGTACTCGATCAGTCGTCTTACTGCTGGGATCGTTCCGACCCCTTCAAAGTGCTCGGCACGCGACGACGGTACGGCCAGCATGCCGCCGTCCCACGTGCCGTCCGGCGCTTGCTGCACGGCCAGCATCAGGGCGGGCTTGTGCGCGAAGGGAAGCGAGCTGACCTTTTCGGCCTCCGCCGGCGGCACGCGGACGACTTCGGTCAGCGCACGGTACTTGATGGCCGGCGCGGCGTGAGCCAGCAGCCAATCCAGGGGAAACCGGACCGGAGTTGGCGGCGGCGGTGGCGCGGACGCGACTGCCGGGGTGATAGGAGCAGGCGGTGCCGCAGACGCGGGTCCCAGGGGGGACGGCGCGGTGGCGGGGTTGTTCGGCGGCAACGGCAGGGTCACTTTTGGGCTCGCTAAGCTGACGGTCGGAGCTGGCGGACGCGCCCGGCGCCGGGCGGGAACGCCACGGCGAAAGGCGGGTAAGCATAGCAGATTCGCCCGCGCCCGCTAGAGGGGTCCGGTTAAGTAGTGTTGTCGTAAGGACTTGAACATCGGCAGTCTTCCATCCTTCCGAGGGTACGGTCATGAAGGCACTTCGCATCGCGGCGGTCGTGGCCGCACTCCTCATCGGCGGCGCGGCGATCGCCAGCGCGCAGGGAGCGATGCAGCAGGGTGGGCAGGTCCGCCGCAACATGCAGCTCGACGGCATCGAGCTCACCGATGCCCAGAAGTCGAAGCTCGAAGAGATCCAGAAGAAGTATCAGCCCGAGATGATGGCGCTCCGCACGGAGTTCCAGAACGGTGGCGACCGCGCCGAGCTGATGAAGAAGAGTGTCGCGCTGCGCGAGCGGTCGAGCGCCGAGATCCGCGCCATTCTCACCGCCGACCAGCAGGTGGTGTTCGACAAGCACACGGCGGAGATGAAGGCGAGGATGGAACAGATGCAGCGCCAGCCGTAATCGGCACCGCGCTCTCGTACGCACGACGGGCCGACGACTCGAGTCGTCGGCCCGTCGTGCGTTCGGCCTCCACGATGCGCGCGGCTTGTCGGGGCGGCGTAGCAGCCGCATCTTCCGCCCGATGCACCAACCTGCCTCCGGGAACGACTGCCCTTCGCCGCCCCGCCGTGCGCGGTGAGTTCATCGATCTCGACGGCGCTCGACTGTACTACTACGCCGCCGGGACGCGCGGCGCGGGCGAACCGGTCGTGTTCGTACACGGGTTCGCGACCTCCGGTCACCTCTGGAGCGACGTCGTCGCCCTGATGCCCCCCGGTCGGCGGCTGATCGTGCTCGATCTCCTCGGCTACGGCCGGAGCGATCCGCCCGCCTCGCGCCCGCTCTCGCTCCGCGGGCACGCCGATCGGCTGGCTGCGTTGCTCGACGCACTGGGCGTGAGCTCGGCGTGCATCGTGGGGCACGGGCTCGGGGGTGGGGTCGCGCAGGCGCTCGCGGTCCACTGGCCGGCGCGCGTCGCCCGCCTGGCGCTCGTCTCGAGCATCGGCTTTGGCGACTGGCCGACGCGGGACGTGATCCTCGCGCGTGCCACGCTCCCGATCACCCGACACCTCCCGCCCCCCTGGCTCCTGTCGATGGTGCGCACGGAGCTGGAGCGTGGGTACAGCGACCCCGCGCGTGCGGGTCACTCGATCGACAAGTACGTGCGCCCGTTCGCGTCGGAGGAGGGGCGGAGCGCCCTCGTGCGTCACATCCGAGCGCTCGATGCGCGGGAGACGGCGGCGCTCGCCCCCCGGCTGCGTGAGATCGCCTGCCCTGCCGCGGTCGTGTGGGGCGCCCAGGACCCCTTCCTCCCCCCCTCGCTCGGTCGTCGCCTCGCCGAGGCGATCCCCGGCGCCAGCCTCGACGTCGTGGCCGGCGCGCGGCACTTCATCCCCGAAGAGGCGCCGCGGCAGGTGGCGGACGCCCTGGGCGCGCTGCTGTCGCGCTGACTTCGTCCCGGCACCAGGGCGACGTCAGGGTGCGAAGCGTCGAGCCCGATCGCCTAGAGGCGTTTGACCTCGTTCACGGCGGCGACGGCGTGGCCGATGTCGCGCGAGAGGGCCTTGGCCTCCTGCGTCGCGTTGGCGACGTCCGACATCGCGGTGCCGAGTCCCGAGGAGCGCAGCTTCAGCAGATCGAGACGCAGATTCTGGAGCGCCAGCGATGCGCTCTCGAGCTGCGCCGCGAGCACGCCGCGGCGCTCCGCCAGCTCGCGGATGGTCGTCCGCTGGCGATCCAGCTGCGCGATGCGACGCTCCTGCTCCGCCGTCGGCGTCGGGCCGGCCTCGGCGCGAAGCGCGGCGAGACGCGTGTCGAGCAGGGCGACGGATGCTCCGCCGACGTCGGCATCGAGGCGGTGGAGTGTGAGCGCGAGCGAGCCGACGCGCTGCGCCAGCGCTTCCACCGTCGGCCCGACGTCGGGGATCATGTCGCGCTCTTCCGGGGCCAGCCGCGCCAGCGTCTCCTGCACGGCGGCGCGATCGGACGCGGCGCGGCGGACCGCCTCGCCGTGCGGACCAGCCAGCACGTCGGCGGGCGCGAGACCGAGCGCGGCGTCACCGACGGCGCGCGCCGAGAGGGCC
>JABFYH010000062.1 GCA_013361335.1 Gemmatimonadaceae bacterium
GGGTAGACGATCGCATCCACGTAACCGCGCGCGGCGGCGTAGCGCGCGTCGAGCTGGTGTTCATAGTCGGCGCGCATCTCGTCGACGGCGCGCTGGGTGTCGGCGTCGAGGGACTTCTTGGCGGCGGCCGCCTTGGTGAGCGCAGGACCGTGCACGGCCTGCACCGCGCTCTCCCCTTCCATCACCGCCATCCGGCCGGTCGGCCAGGAGAAGATGAAATCGGGATCGAAGCCCTGCCCCGCCATCGCGTAGTAGCCGGCGCCGGAGGCATGATTGACGGTGAGCACGAGCTTCGGCACGCGCGCCGTGGCCATGGCTTCGACGAAGCGCGCGCCGGAGCGGATCACGCCCTCGTGCTCGGACTCGGGGCCGACCATGAAGCCGGAGACGTCCTGCACGAAGAGGAGCGGAATCCCCTCGCGGTCGCAGCGATCGATGTAGAAAGCGACCTTCTCGGCGCTCTCGGCGTACACGATGCCGCCGAAGCGCGGCTTCTCCCCGGCGCGGCCCTTCACGAGACCACGCTGGTTGGCGATGATCGCGACGGGGATGCCGTCGATCCGCGCGTCGGCGCAGATCATCTCCTTCGCGAGGTGCTCCTGGAATTCGACCAGCTTGCCATCGTCGACGATCGCGCGGAGTACGGCATGCATGTCGTAGGGCATGCGATGGTCGGTCGGTAGCAGGTCGTACAGGCGGTCGGAGCTGCTCTCGCCGCCGCTGCGCGAAACGGGTCCTCCGCCGCTCGCTCTCCTCGCGTCTGTGGACCCGTTTCGCTCCGCTGCATCGATCATGTCGACACCGGGCCGACCTGCCGCCGGGAGCATCGCCACCAACTCACGCAGCTTCGTGAGGCACGCACGGTCATCCTCCGCCGCATAGTGGGCAACGCCGCTCACTTCCGTGTGCGTCGATGCTCCACCCAGCGTCTCGGCGTCAATGGACTGGCCGGTCGCGCCCTTCACGAGGTTCGGGCCGCCGAGGCCCATGAACGACGTGCCCTTCACCATGACGATGACGTCGGAGAGCGCGGGAAGGTAGGCGCCGCCGGCGATGCACTGGCCCATCACGGCCGCGAGCTGCGGGATCCGCAGGTAGCGGCGCATGATGGAGTTGTAGTAGAAGATCCGGCTCGCGCCGTACTGGCCGGGAAAGACGCCGCCCTGATAGGGGAGGTTCACACCCGCCGAGTCGACGAGGTACACGATGGGGATCCGACAGCGCATCGCGACCTCCTGCGCGCGCAGGATCTTGCGGATCGTCTCCGGCCACCAGGAGCCTGCCTTCACCGTTGCGTCGTTGGCGACGACGACCACCGGACGATCGTGAACGATGCCGAGCCCCGTGACGACGCCCGCCGCCGGCGCCTGGCCGTCGTACTGATCGTAGGCGACGAGGAGACCCAGCTCGACGAAGCGCGCGTCCCGGTCGCACAGTCCGGCCACCCGCTCGCGCGCGGTGAGCTTCCCCTGCTTGTGCTGCTTGTCTGCCTTGTCGGGACCCCCGCCCTGCCGCAGGCGGTCCTCGAGCGCGCGGACCTCGGCGCTCAGCTCGCGGAGCCGGTTCGTCACGGCCGCGTCAGGCTTCCTGATGCGACTGCTCGGCGAACCATTCCTTGATGTACTCGATCAGCTCCGACGTCGGCGTGCCGGGGCCGAACAGCCTGCCGGTGCCCATCGCGTGCAGCGCATCCATGTCTTCCTTGGGGATGATCCCGCCGCCGGTGATCAGGATGTCCTCGCGCCCCTGCGCGCGGAGCAGCTCGAGCACGCGCGGGAAGAGAGTCATGTGCGCCCCGCTGAGGATCGAGAGGCCGACGACGTCGACGTCCTCCTGGATGGCGGCGGTGGCGATCATCTCCGGGGTCTGGTGCAGCCCGGTGTAGATCACTTCCATGCCGGCGTCCCGCAGCGCCGCGGCGACGACCTTGGCTCCTCGATCGTGGCCGTCGAGGCCGGGCTTGGCGACAAGAACGCGGATTGGACGCATAGACGTCAAAGCTAGCGGGCGCGCCGGCGACGCGGCAACTCGCGCTTGCGGGCGACGAGCAGCATCTCTCCCGAGCGGCGGGTCAGCGGCCGGTCGCGAAAGCCGTCGTAGGTCTCCTCGACGACGAGCCCGGCGTCGAGACACAGCTCGGCGAGGCGGGTCGCGGTGTAGAGGCGGATGCGGTGCTCGCGGGCCCCGCTGCCCGACGGACCTTCCCAGGCCGTGTTGATCGTCAGCACACCGGACAGCGGGTCGAAGGCCCGCTCGTGGCCGATCATCGTGCCGTCGTCGGTCTTCCACCAGTCGCGCTCGAGAAAGCGGGCCATGACGCCGTCGCGGCTCCCGCCATGCCAGACGAGCGTCCCCCCGGGGGCGAGCACGCGGGCGAGCTCGCGCATCACGAGGGCGTCGTCGGCCGGGTCGGTGAAGAAGCCGAAGCTCGTGAACAGGTTGACGACGGCGTCGAAGCGGCCCGACCACGACCCTGGAAGCTTTCGCATGTCGCCGCGGGTGTACTTGAGCGTGGGTCCGGTGCCGCGCGCCTTCGCGAGGTCGATCAGGTGCCTGGAGTAATCGAGGCCGTCGACGCGAAAGCCGGCTTCGGCGAGGAGATGCGCATGCCGCCCCTGCCCGCAGGGCACGTCGAGGATCCGGGACCCGCTCGGCAGGGCGAGAATGTCCATCAGCCGCGCGACCTCTTCCCGATCCCGCGCGAAGCTGAAGATGGGCTGGTACTCGAGCAGGTAATGCGCGTCGAAGTACGTGGCCCACCAGTCGGTGGCACTCACTTTCGGTCTGGTCATGGAACTGAATGCACGGAAAATACCGAAACAGCGAAAAAGGCGGACCAGGCATGAGGGTGCGGTAGGCGCGCAACACTGGCCCTACAACCACAAAGGTCTCGCCTTTTTCTTGTCGTGGGGCGGCCATGGCGCCCGGAGGCCGGCTCACCGTCGGAGCAATTCGCAGGTTTTGCTTTTTCCGCCTTTTCCGTGCACTCAGTCAAAAAAAGACGGGCTCGCGGTACGCCCCGAACACGTCTTCCAACGCACGCCGGATCTCGAACAGCGTGCAGTAGGCGCGCGCGCAGTCGAGGATGTGCGGGAAGGTGTTCTCCGAGCCCCGCGCGGCCTGGCGGAGCTTCTCCAACCGCTCGGTACAGAGGGCGTTGTCCCGCTCGGCGCGCACCTTTGCCAGGCGCGCCCGCTGCTCGCGGTCCACCTGCTCGCCGATTTTCAGGATCGGAATGTCGAGCGCCTCCTCTTCCGTCACGAACTCGTTCACACCGACGATCACGCGCCGGTGCTGCTCGATCTCCCACTGCTGGCGGGCGGCGGACTCGTGGATCTTCCGCTGGAACCACCCCTGCTCCAACCCCGCAACGACTCCGCCCACCTCGTGAATCTCGGCGAAGAGCGTCTCGGCGTCGCGCTCGAGCTGGTCGGTCAGGGCCTCGACGTAGTACGAACCGCCCAGCGGATCCATCACGTTCGGCACCCCGGTCTCGTACGCCAGCACCTGCTGCGTGCGCAGCGCGACCTGCACCGCGGCCTCCGTCGGGAGCGCCAGCGTCTCGTCCATCGAGTTCGTGTGCAGCGACTGGGTGCCGCCGAGCACCGCGGCGAGCGCCTGGTAGGCGACGCGCACGACGTTGTTCATCGGCTGCTGCGCGGTGAGGGTGACCCCCGCCGTCTGCGAGTGGAAGCGCATCAGCAGCGACTTCGCCTTCTTCGCGCCGTAGCGTTCCTTCAGGTGGCGCGCCCAGATCCGGCGCGCCGCGCGGAGCTTGGCGATCTCCTCGAAGAAATCGTTGTGGATGTCCCAGAAGAAGGAGAGCCGAGGGGCGAAGTCGTCGACGTCGAGCCCGCGCGCGATGCCGCGCTCGACGTAGGTGAACCCGTCCGCGAGGGTGAAGGCGAGCTCCTGGGCAGCCGTCGCCCCGGCTTCGCGGATGTGGTAGCCGGAGATGGACACCGTGTTCCATCGCGGGGCGTGCGTCGCGCCCCACTCGAAGCAGTCGACGATGAGCCGCAGCGCGGGCTCGATCGGGAAGCACCAGGCGTGCTGCGCCATGTACTCCTTGAGGATGTCGTTCTGGATCGTCCCCTGGAGCTTGTCGCTGCTCACGCCCTGCTTCTCGGCGGCGGCGATGTAGAAGGCCCACAGGATCGGCGCCGGCCCGTTGATCGTCATCGAGGTCGAGACCTCGTCGAGCGGGATGCCGTCGAACAGCACCTCCATGTCGGCGAGGCTCGAGATGGCGACGCCGGTCTTGCCGACTTCGCCCTCCGACCGCGGATGGTCGGAGTCGTAGCCCATCAGCGTCGGGAAGTCGAAGGCGGTGGAGAGGCCCGTCTGCCCGTGCGCGAGGAGGAACTTGAACCGTTCGTTCGTGTCGTGCGCGCTGCCGAAGCCGGCGAACTGCCGCATCGTCCAGAGCTTGCCGCGATACCCGGTCGGGTGGATCCCGCGGGTGTACGGGTAGACGCCCGGCACGCCGAGGTCTTCGGCCGTCGTCGGGGCGACGTCGAGCGCGGTGTAGAGCGGCTCGACCTCCTTCGCGGAGTTGCTGAACGCGATGGATCGCGTGGCGCCGGCGCCGTACATGCGGCGCCATTCGGCGACCTCGGCGCGCAGGCGCTCCAATTCACTATCCGGCTGAGCGCCGTCGGGCGTCCCGGTGACCTTGCCGAACAGCTCTCGCATCGATGTCATGTGGTCGTCCGCGTCAGAAGGTCGGCGCTGCGGCTGAGCAGCGCATCCGCGATCCCGAACGGCGTGTCCTGGCCGGACTCGAGCGCCGGCAGCCGCGCCTCGAGCCAGGCGATCGTCGCCGCGTCGTTCCAGAGGCGGCGGCGCGCCTTGTCCTCCACCACCTCCACCACCCGCTCGCGCAGGCGCGCGCGGCGCCGCTGGCGCAGGGTGCCGCTCCGCTCAAGATAGCGGAAGTGCCGGTCGAGCGCCTCCACGAGCTCGTCGATCCCCTGCTCCTGCACCCCGACGGTGCCGAGCACCGGGGGCGTCCAGACGTCGGCATCCTCGGCGCGCGCGGCGGCACGGACCTGCTTCACGAGGTTGTTGCGCGACAGGTCCACACCATGGTGCGCCGGGACGTTGCGCATCGCCGACCCGCCGCGCATGCCGAGCATGATCTCGATCTCGTTGCGCAGCCGATCCGCCCCGGGACGATCCGATTTGTTCACGGTGAACACGTCGGCGATCTCCATCACCCCGGCCTTGAGGGTCTGGATCGAGTCGCCACTCTCGGGGACGAGGACGACGAGGCTCGTGTCCGCGGTCCGGGCGACGTCGAGCTCACTCTGCCCCACCCCCACCGTCTCGATGAGGATCCGGTCCATCCCGAAGGCGTCGAGCACGTCGCAGGTCTCGCGCGTCGCCGCCGACAACCCGCCGAGGGAGCCGCGCGTCGCCAGCGACCGGATGTAGACACCGGGGTCGAGCGCGATGTCCTCCATGCGGATCCGGTCACCGAGGAGCGCGCCGCCGGTGAAGGGCGACGTCGGGTCCACGGCGACGATGCCGACGGTCAACCCGGCCTTGCGATACGCGCGGGCGAGCGCGGTGGTGAGCGTGCTCTTGCCCGCGCCCGGGGGCCCGGTCAACCCGATCCGCCGCGCGCGCCCCAGCATCGGGTGCCAGGTCGCGAGGAGCTGCTCGAAGCCGGGCCGGTGATTCTCCACGATGCTGATCGCGCGCGCCAGCGCCGGCGTGCGGCCCGCGGCGAAGTCGGCGAGCAGCCGCTCGTGCATCACGGGCGCGGCGGTCACGAGGCGGCTCGGGGCGCGGGCTCGTCGTGCTCGTCGCGAATGTCGCCTACCAGCTCCTCGAGCAGATCTTCGAGCGTGACGATCCCCGCCGTGCGGGCCTCCGTGTCCTGCACGACGGCGAGGTGCCGGCTCTGACGCAGCATCCGGAACAGCAGCTCGCTGCACTTCGTCGAATCGAAGGCGATGGCGACCGGACGGATCTCCGGCACCGCCTCGCCGCGAAGCTTGAGGACGTCGAAGGCGTGCATCATGCCGATCACGCGATCCAGCGTCCCCTCGTACACCGGTGCCCGGCTGAACTCCGACGTCGCGAACTCCTCGGCGACCGCCCGCGGTGAGGCGGCGACGCTGATCGCGAAGATCTCGCTGCGCGGGATCATCACGTCGCGCACCGTCTTCTCGCCGAACTGCATCACGCCGGTGATGATCTCCATCTCCTGCCGTTCGCCGACCCCCTCGAGCTCTCCCTCGCGCAGCAGATCCTGGATCGTGTCGCGCTCGGGGGCGTTGTGGAGCTGCGCCTGACGGTCGAACGGCTTGCTGGCGAGACGTCCCGCGGCGACGACCGGCGCCGCGACGATCGCCGCTCCCTCCAACAACGGACCGAGGGCCGACGCGACGCCCGGCGCGAACCGGCGCGCCAGCGCACGCGGCACCAGCTGCCCGAAGACGACCACCAGCGCCGCGAAGCCGGCCAGCGCCCACGCCAGGCGTGTCGTGTCGGTGCCGTGATCCATCGCCAGCAGCTCGCCGCAGAGCACCAGCACGAGCGCCACCGTGGCGCTCGACGCGATGATGAGTCGCTGCGGACGCTCGAGGTAGACGAGCGCCGCCCGCGCGCCGCGCAGCTCGCGCTCCACCCAGTGCCGGAGCCAGATGCGGCTCACCGACCGCATCGCCATTCCCCCGGCGGTCAGCGCGGCCACCAGCGCCAGGCCGAGCGCGAGGAGCATCGTCTGCGATCTCATACCACCGCCGCCGAGCCGGCCGGCGTCTGCACCCGCTCGAAGTAGACGCGCTCGATGCGCCGCCGCCGCACCCGCTCGATGACCATCTTGTACGAGCCGAGCTTCACCGTCTCGCCGGCCCGCGGCACGCGACCGAAGGTCTCGTACACCAGGCCGCCGACGGTGTTGAGGTCCTCGCGCACGAAGTCCTGACCGAGCAGCTCGGAGAGCTCGTCGAGCGCGAGCCGGCCGCTCACCCAGAAGCGCTTGTTGTCCTCCTGCTCGATCTCCGGCTCCTCGTCGTCGTACTCGTCGTGGATCTCGCCGACGATCTCCTCCAGGACGTCCTCGATCGTCACCAGCCCCGCCGTGCCGCCGAACTCGTCGCTCACGATGGCGATGTGCGTGCGCGCCGCCTTGAAGTCGCGCAGCTGGACGTCGATCGCCTTCGACGTCGGGATGAAGGTCGCCGGCCGGATCAACGTCTGCCAACCGTGCATCGGCTCGTCGTCGTCGATGACGAAGGGGAGCAGATCCTTCGCGTAGAGAATGCCCTGGATGTTGTCGAGCGTCTCCTCGTACACCGGAAAGCGCGCATGCTCGGAGCTGCGCACCCGATCGACGACCTCGCTCCAGTTCGTCGTGTGCTCGATCCCCACGATGTCGACGCGCGGCACCATCACCTCGCGCACGGCGGTGTCCCCAAGGGAGAAGACGCCGTGCAGCAGCGCCTCCTCGTCGCGCGACACGTCCGCCTCCGCGGCCACGACCTGTCGGAACTGCTCCGTCGCCTCCTCACGCTGCTCCGCGCGCTCCTCGATCGAAGGGGCAGGCATGACGCGCTCGAACGTCGTATCGAGCACGACGCCGAGCCGCAGCACCGGCGACAGCACCAGATCGAGCACACGGATCAGCGGCGAGAAGGCGATCGCGAGGCGCGGCGCGGTCGCGAAGCCGAGGGACCGGCTCATCCCCTCGACGACGATGACGACGAGCAGCCCGACGAGGAAGGCGATCCCCCATCCGCGCACGCCGTCGCCGCGTTGGATCCCGGTCGCGCGGGCCAGCGCCGCGCCGGCGACGAGATGCGCCATCACGCGAGTCAGCGCGAGGGCGCGATGGGCGCGCTCGCCCCGTCGCAGCGTCCCGACGACGGGTGGAGATGGCTCGGGGTCGGGGTCGCCCCCGAGGAGGGCGCCGTCGGCGGCGGCAGCGAGGCCCGCGAGGAGCACCGCACCACCCGCGACCGCGAGAGCGACCGCGCTCATGCCGCCGCCAGCGCCGAGCGCAGCAGACGCTCCTGACGGCGCCACATCGGCGACCCGTAGCGCGATTCGTCCACCGGATGGTCATAGCCCAGCACGTGCAGCACGCCGTGCACGACGAGCCGCAGCGTCTCCTCCCGCACGCCGCGTCCATGCTCCGCGGCGTTGCGCCGTGCCACCGCGGGGGCGACGTACACGTCACCGATCACCGGGCCGCCACGAACGCCCGGCGCGAAGCCGAAGGCAATGACGTCGGTCGGGCCGCGATGCCGCAGATGGCGCCAGTTGAGGGCGGCGATCTCGCGGTCCGACACGAAGGCAATCGACACAAGCGCGTCGCGCACGCGCTCCGCCTTCAGCACCCGCTGGGCGACGTCCACGACGCGGGCCCGTGCCACGGCGACGCGGACGCCTTCGGCGGTGACGTCCACGATGCGCGTCACCGGCGCGCCGCCTCCAGCCCGGGCACCGGTGTCGGATACTCGACGCGGGCATGATACATCCCGCCCAGCACGCGCACGAACTGCTGCTGGATGATCGTGAGCTGGCGCAGGGTGAGGGGCGCGTCGCGCAGCTGCCCCTGCTCCAGGCGCTGCCGGATCACCGCGTCGACGACCTCGGCGATGCGCTCCGGCGTCGGCTCGCTCAGGGCGCGCGTCGCCGCTTCGGCCCCGTCGGCGAGCATGACGACCGCCGTCTCGGCGCTCTGCGGCACCGGCCCGGGATAGCGGTACTCGGCGGCGTTGGCGACGACGCCGTCGCGCTCCCGCGCCTTCTCGAGGAAGAAGGCGATCGTGCCGGTGCCGTGATGCTCGGCGATGAAGGCGCGGATCGAGCGCGGCATGCGCTCCGCGTCCGCCAGCTCGAGCCCGTCGCGCACGTGGTTGCGGATGATCGTGGCGCTGGCGCTCGGCTTGAGCTTGTCGTGCAGGTTGCGCCCGCGCGGCTGGTTCTCGACGAAGTACTGCGGCTTGCCGAGCTTCCCGATGTCGTGGTAGTAGGCGCCGACGCGCGCCAGCACGGCGTTCGCGCCGATGGCGCGGCAGGCCGCCTCGGCGAGGTTCGCGATCGCGATCGTGTGGGCGTAGGTGCCGGGCGCCTCGAGGCTGAGCCGCTGGAGCAGCGGCCGATTGAGGTCGCCCCACTCGAGCAGGGTGAGATGCGTCTCGCGGCCGGTCCAGCGCTCGGCGAAGGGGAGCACGAGCACCGCCGCGATGACGCCCGCCACCGTCCCCGCGAGGCCACGCACCATCGACGACGTGATCTCGATCGTCGGAGTGCCGAGCGCCAGCCCCGTGACCGCCAGCGCGAGCACCAGGGCGCCGGCGGTGGCGGCCATCCAGAGATACGATTGGTCGCGGCGCGACACCGGCCGCACGACGAGCGCCGCCGTGACCCCGGCCGCCAGCATGACCGGCAAGGCGTCCGCGTCGCGATAGGCCGGCTGCACGGCGACCAGCACGCCGACGCAGCACACCACGAGCAGCCCGAGGCGTCGATCGAACAGCGCGCTGACGACGACGGCGACGAACGCCACTGGCACCAGCTCCGGGGAGCCGGGCGTGAGACGAGCCGCGAGGGCGCCCACGCCGATGGCGACGGCGGCGAGCATCGCCAGCAGCACCAGCGCGCGGGGCTCGTCGAAGACGTCGGGCCGTAGCTGTCGCATGACGACGCACATCCCCGCGACGAGGAGCAGGTTCGACGCGACCGCGCCGGCCACTCCAGCGTGACCCGGCGCGCTCTGCGCGGCGCCGAGCGCGAAGCTGGCGAGCAGCGCGAGCGCGCACGCGCCGCCGGCGACGGCGAGCAGGCGCGCCGGGCCTGCGGGCGCCGTGCTCCTGCCGACGGCGACCCCATGACCGGGTGTCCGCTCGAGCTGCGCGCGCAGGCTCACGTCAGTCCCCGTCCTCCGCGTACGCCTTGATGATGTCTCGCACGAGACGATGGCGCACGACGTCCACGTCGGTGAAGTAGTGAAAGGCGATGCCGTCGATGCCCGGCAGGATGCGCTCCACCTGCATCAACCCCGACTCCTCCCGCTTGGGGAGATCGATCTGGGTCTTGTCGCCGGTGATCACGATCTGTGAGTTCACGCCGAGGCGCGTGAGGAACATCTTCATCTGGAGCGCGGTGGCGTTCTGCGCTTCGTCGAGGATGACGAAGGCGTCGCCGAGGGTGCGGCCGCGCATGAAGGCCAGCGGCGCGATCTCGATGACGCGCGTCTCGAGCGCCTTCTGGATCCGCTCGGCCGGCATCATCTCGTCGAGCGCGTCGTAGAGCGGGCGCAGATACGGATCGACCTTCGCCTGCATGTCGCCGGGAAGGAAGCCCAGGCTCTCCCCAGCTTCGACGGCGGGACGGGCGAGGATGATCCGGCGCACGCGCTTGCGGGTGAGCGCGTCGACGGCCGCCGCCACGGCGAGATACGTCTTGCCCGTTCCCGCCGGCCCGATGCCGACGACGATGTCGTTCTCGGCGATCTTCGCGAGATACTCCGCCTGGCCGCTCGTCTTCGCCTGGATGAGCCTCCGCATCCCGGGGAGCGCGATGCGTCCGTCGCCGCCGGTGCCGTCACCGTTGCCGCCGGGGCCGTCGTCCTCGGACAGGCGCAGGACGTCGTCGGGGCTCAGCTCCATGCGCTGCCGCGCGCGCTCGACCATGCGGCGGCCGATCTCCGTGGCGCGCTCCACGAGCTCCTGCGGTCCGGTGATGGACATCGCGTCGCCGCGCAGGGCGACCTTCACGCCGCAGAGGCGCGACAGCTCCACGAGGTTGCCGTCGTTCACGCCAGCGAGGGTGAGCATGTCCGCCCCCTCCGTGGACACCCGCTGTGTCACTGAACCGTCGCTCACTCGCGCTCCACGTTGATGTGCAGCTCCGTCAGGTCCGCCGCCGGCACCGGCGAAGGCGCCCCCTCGAACAGCGCCCGTGCCGCGGTCGTCTTGGGGAAGGCGATCACGTCGCGCAGCGACGTCGCGCCCGCCAACAGCATGACGATGCGATCGAAGCCGAAGGCGATGCCGCCATGCGGCGGCGCGCCGGCACGCAGCCCCTCGAGCAGAAAGCCGAACCGTGCGCGCGCCGTCTCGTCGTCGACGCCGAGCAGCGCGAAGACGCGCGCCTGCAGGGCGGGATCGCTGATGCGGATGCTCCCGCCACCGAGCTCGGTGCCGTTGAGGACGAGATCGTACGCCAGGGCGCGCGCCTTCCAGGGCTCGGTGGCGAGCAGCGGGACGTCGTCCGGATGCGGCGCGGTGAACGGGTGGTGCACGGCGCCCAGCGCGCCCGACGCGGCATCGCGCTCGAACATGGGGAAGTCGGTGACCCAGACGAACGCTCTGGCATCGTCCGGAATGAGACGCATCCGCTGCGCCACGTCCTGCCGCACCCGGTCCAGCGCCGGGTTGGCAAGGCGATCCTCGCCGGCGAGGTAGAGCCCGAGCTCCCCGTCGGCCAGGCGCAGCTTCGCAGCGCGGGACTCGTCCAGCACCTTGGCCGCCGGGCCCTCCAGCGCGCCGTTCACCCGCTTGATCCGGAGCAGCCCGCGGCCGCCCGCCGACTTCACGATCGCGTCCAGCTCGTCCAACTGCTTTCTGGACAGCGCAGCGCCACCCGGCACGCGGATGCCGCGCACCCGCCCCCCCGCCTCGAGCGCCGCCGAGGTGAAGGGGAAGTCGAGGCCACGAAAGGCGTCGCTGACGTCCTCGATCTCCATGCCGTAGCGCAGATCGGGGCGGTCGATGCCGTAGCGCTCCATCGCGTCGGCGTAGGACATCCGAGGGATCTCCGCGGGCGCGGCGCTCCCGCCCTCTTCCCACAGCGCTCGCGTGAGCCCCTCGGCCACGCGCATCACGTCCTCCTGGCCGACGAACGACGCCTCGACGTCGATCTGGGTGAACTCCGGCTGTCGGTCGGCGCGCAGGTCCTCGTCGCGGAAGCAGCGCGCGATCTGGAAGTAGCGGTCGAAGCCCGACACCATGAGCAGCTGCTTGTAGATCTGTGGCGACTGCGGCAGCGCGTAGAACTCCCCGGCATGCACGCGGCTGGGCACCAGATAGTCGCGCGCGCCCTCCGGCGTCGGCTTGGTGAGGATCGGCGTCTCGATCTCCAGGAAGCCGGCGTCGCTCAGGTAGCGGCGCGTGCGCTGCATGAGCCGATGGCGGAGGATGACGTTGTGCTGCAGCTCCTCGCGGCGCAGGTCGAGAAAGCGATGGCGGAGGCGGAGATCTTCCGCCGCCAGCTGCTCGCTCTTGCCGCGCGCGACCGGGATCGCCGGTGTGTCGGCGGGTCCGACGACGCGCAGCGTCGTGGCGCGGACCTCGACGTCGCCCGTCGCCATGTCGGGGTTGCGCATCGCCGCGGGACGCTCGGTCACCACGCCCTCGACGAGCACGACCGTCTCGGCGCCGAGCGACGCGGCGCGCGCCGCCAGCTCGCTGCCCGTGCGCGACGGGTCGAACGACACCTGCACGAGACCGGCGCGGTCGCGCAGATCGACGAAGACGAGCCCTCCCAGATCACGTGCCCGATGGACCCAGCCACCAAGGCGGACGGTCGTACCGACATGCTCGGCGCGCAGCGCGCCGCAGAGATGGGACCGATGAGTTGTGGCCAGCGCCGGTTCGGACATCACGTGCGTGAAAGGGGGAAGATCGGCGCTCGCGTAACGTCGGGTGCGCTCGGTCACAGCAACCCATAAAGCTACAGTCGAACGGGGTGTTCGGGTAGCGCCGCGGTTGCTTTTCGCGCCCTGATCGACTAAGCTCAAGTCCATGCGGCGCAAGATGTTCGCCGCCACTTCGGGGCTGCGGTGACGCTGAGTCCGCCGACTTGATTCCGCCGAGCGGACGTGCAAGGAGTCGCCACATGACTGACCGCGAAAACCTCCTCAACCTGACCCCGGACGACGCCGAAGCGCGGCTCGCCGCCGTCATGAGCGAGCTCGGCCAGCCGAGCTATCGGGTCGGGCAGGTGCTGCGGCGGCTCTGGCAGCTGCCGGTCCGCTCCTTCGACGAGATCACCGAGCTCCCCGCTGCGCTGCGTGCCGAGCTCGACGCGCGATTCACTCTCCCGCGGCTCACGCTCGCGACGAGCCAGCTCTCGTCCGACGGCACACGGAAGTTCCTCTTCCGCCTCGCCGACGGGGAAGCGATCGAGACCGTCGCGATCCCCGAGGGGAATCGCGTGACCCTCTGCATCTCCTCGCAGGCCGGGTGCGCGCTCCGCTGCGCCTTCTGCGCCACCGGGGCGATGGGCTTCTCGCGCAATCTCGAGGTGCACGAGATCGCCGGCCAGGTGCGCGAGATGCGCCTCCTGGATGAGCCCGTGAACGTGACGAACATCGTCTTCATGGGGATGGGCGAGCCGTTGATGAACTGGAAGGCCGTCTCGCCGACGCTCACCCTGCTCAACGATCCGCGCGCGCTCGGCATCGGCGCGCGGCACATCACGATCTCCACCGTCGGCGTGCTTCCGGGTATCGTCGCCCTCGGCGAGCGCCCGGAACAGTTCCGGCTCGCCCTCTCGATTCACGCGCCGACGGACGAGCTGCGCGCCGACCTGATGCCGATCAACACCAAGTACCCGCTCGCCGAGGTGATCGCGGCGGCCAAGGTGTTCGACCGGCGGGTGACCTTCGAGTACGTGATGCTCGGCGGGGTGAACGACGGCGCCGAGCACGCGCGTGCACTCGCTCAGCTCGCGCGGGACTGCGGGGCCTTCGTCAACCTCATCCCGCTGCACCCCGGGGGCTCGCAGGGATTCCACCCGACGCCGGCCAACGAGATCGCCCGCTTCGCGCGGCTCATCCGTGAGCGTGGCGTCGAGGTCGCGATCCGGAAGAGCCGCGGGATGGACATCGCCGCCGCGTGCGGGCAGCTACGGGTCGAGCGGATGGGACGGCGGGCGCCACGTGCGCCCCAGCAGCACGGTGACGTCCAGGTAGCGTGACGAATCGGGGCGCGCCACCGCGCGCGCCGGCTGCAGCAGCTCCGCCACCGTCGACGCCCAGGCCGGGTGTCCCGACCGGTCGAGCACCAGCGTCGTGTCGAGCATCGGGGTCGTGGTGCCGAGCTCCACGACGTCGAACCCGCGATCGCGCAGGACCCGCGTCGCGCGGCGCGCGAGGCCGCGGGTCTTCGTGGTGTTGAGCACCTGCACGCGGACGCGAACGTCTGCCGGCGCGCGGGGTCCGGCGATCCCCGGGAGCGCCGCCGCGATCGGGCCGCGCACGACCTGGCGCGCGTGGAGCACCCACGTCGCCGCGCCGAGGACGAGCAGCACGAGCAGCGCGACCGCCGCCATCCGGAATCGGCTCACCGCACCGCGTTCCAGAGCGTGACCGCTTCGGGGTAGAGCCCCATCCCCTCGCGCAGCGCCCACTCGAGGCGGGCGCGGAGCACCTGACGAAAGGTGGCGTCGAAATCGTGCGGCACCTGCGACGCGAGGTAGGCCCGGTCGCGCCGCGAGAACTTCCGGCCCGGCTCGAGGTAGTCGGCCATGTAGAGGGCGCGGCCGAGCCGCCCCCACTCCGACGAGCCGACGGTGTGAAAGCGGACCGCGTCGAGCACCTCCTGCCGCGACTCGCCGTCGGCGACCATCCGCGCCGCTGCCGCGGGCCCGTGCAGCATCTCGATCGGGTGGCTGCTCGAGCCGCCGACCAGCGCCAGCAGCTCGTCGGGCGGGGCGTCGCGCAGCGCGTCGTGATAGAGGCCCGCGTCGTGCCAGGCGCGCGCTTCGTCGGAGGGGAGCGCGAGCGCGTCCGCCCAGTCGTCGAGCAGCGCAGTGACGCGGCCGATGTGCGCGATGCGCTTGGGAGCGACGCGCGACCACGGCGGCAGCTCCTGTTCGATCGACGTCATGCCGCGCGCCCGAGGAGACGATCCAGCTCCGCCAGCTCGCGTTGCCAGAAGTCGCGGCTCGGGAGGCCGGGGTGCGGCACACTCAGCGCGTGCGTGTGGATGGACTGCGCACCGTACCGCACGAGATCGAGGTCGAGGGTGCGCGCACCCCAACGGGCGTGCCGCACGCGGCCGAGTCGGCGCTCGATCGCGTGCAGCTCGGCCAGCAACGCATGCGGCGCGAGCGCCGTCTGCACCGCCACCATCTGGTTCAGGTACGGGCCCTGCGCGCTCGCGCCGAAGGGGATCGTCTCCTCCACCGACGACGCAGCGAGCAGGCGCGTCGCCGGGAGCAGCGAGATCGCGGCGCGCGCGCTCGCGAGCCAGCCGTCACGCGCGCCGAGATTGGAGCCGAGCGCGATGTCGGCGCGCACGCTCATGCCCCCTGCTCCACGACCACCTCGGCGTAGGCGAGCGGACCACCGAGGGCGACGTGCGGCTTCCGCACGGCGACCCGAGCGTGCGCAGCGCCGGGCAGCGCGAGCACCCTGGTCAGGATCGCCGACCCCACCGCCTCGAGGTAGTCGAGCGGCTCTGCCCCGACGACGTCGCGGACGATCGCGTACAGGTCGCGGTAGTCGAGCACGCCCGCCGTGCCTGGCGCGAGTCGCACGGTGAGATCGAGCTCCAGCGGCTGGGCGAGCTCGCGCTCGTGCGGCAACACTCCCACGCGGACGTGGAAGCGCATGCCGGCAAGGGTGATCGCCGTTCGCTGCACCGACGCGTCGGGCACCACTACCCCACGCTCGTGATGCGGCGGGTGAGCTCGTTCAGGTAGTTGGCCACCCCGCGCAGCTCGTGCGTGGCGCCCTCGAGCTCACGGAGGGCGTTCGCCTGATCGCGCGCACTCTGGGTCACCTGCTCCGCGCCGACGCGGTTGCGGCCGGCGATGGTGGCGATGCGCCGGACCCGGTCGCTCAGGCCGGCGAAGGCGAGCTCCTGCTCGCGCGAGGTGACCGCGATGCGCTGCGCGCCCGTCGCCGCGCTGGCCGTCGCGTCGACGATCAGGTCCAGCGCCGCTCGCGCCTGCTCGGACAGCGCTTCGACGTCCTGCACGATCGTCTCGCCGCGCGACATCTGGAAGGCGACGCGGCGCATCTGCTCCTCGAACGCGCCGACGATCTCCCCAGCCTCGTCCGACGCCCGCGCGCTCTGCTCGGCGAGCTTGCGCACCTCGTCTGCCACGACGGCGAACCCCGCCCCGTGCTCGCCGGCGCGTGCCGCCTCGATCGCGGCGTTCAGCGCGAGCAGATTGGTCTGGTCGGCGAGCTCGCGGATGACGGCGATGAACTCGGTGATGCGCTGCACCGTCTGCGACAGCCCCTGGATCTGGCTGCCGCTCTCGCCCACGAAGGTCTTGGCACCGACCAGCCGCTCGATGGCGGTGGCGATCGTGTGCCGGTGCTCGGCCGCGATCTCGGTGGCGCGCTGGCTCTGCGCGGCGGCCGCGCTGCCGTCGGCCACCACGTTCTGGGTGGCGGCGTGCAGCGTCTGGGTCACCTCGAGCGAGCGGTTGACCTGCTCGCCCTCCTCGGCGATCCCGCGGCTGATGTCGCCGATGGTGCGCGCGACCGACTCGCCGCCGCCCCGCAGCGCGCGGGCGGAGGCGGTCAGGGTCTCGAGCTGCGAGCTGACCCGCGTCATCGCCTCGAGCAGCGGCCGCCGCAGGTCGTGGATGTGCAGCGTCGTCGCGAGCTGGTTGGCGAAGCGCCGGATGAGGGCGATCTCCTTGTCGCGGTAGGTGTCCGGCTTGTGATGCTCGAGCTCGAGCATGCCGACGGTGCGATCGCCGAAGCGCAGGGGCATCACGATGATGCTGCGCGTCGTCGACACGCCGGGCGCCATGCGCTCGTCGCGCAGCGCGTCGGTCACGGCGACGGTGTCGCCCGAGCGCATGGCCTCCTCGCGCAGGGCGCCGAGCGAGTCGTCGAGGGGCTGCGGCTCGGCCAGATAGCCGGCGTCGCCATGCCAGACCATGCGCAGCGTGTCCTCGTCGAGCCGCGAGATCCGGAACGACTGCCAGTCGACCAGCCGGTGGGCGAGGAGCTGGATCCGCCGGAAGGCATCGGCGATGTCGACGTCGGACGAGACCACGTGCTCCATGGCGAGGATCTTGTTCAGCTCCTCCGCGCTGATCGACTCCTCGAGGATCCGCTTCAGGAGGAGCCCCGCGCCGAGCATCACCACGGCCACCACCGCCCACCCGACGGGCCGGATGTTGGCGACGGTGAGCAGGATCGTGGCGACGGCGATCGCGCCGGCCCCGAAGGCGATCACCTCGTACCGCAGGATGAGCGATCGCTCCTCCTCGAGCAGCTTGTTGCGCAGCAGGAGGGTGAAATAGAGGAGGAGACGGCTCAGCAGGAAGTACGCGAGCAGGAACATCGCCAGCGCCGGCAGCGTCTCGGTGCTCAGGGTCGCGTCGTCGCCGCTCAGGGCCACCACGCCCCAGGCGTAGATGCCGTACGAGGCGATCAGCACGACGACCTCGCGGCCGGCATTGATCATGGCCGCCTGCATCCCTTTGCGAAGCAGCAGTCCGTCGGCGAGGGCGATGCCGAGCCAGAGCGCGAGGGCGGTCGCCGGTGCGCCGACGGTGAGCGCCCCCGCGAGCGCCGGCACGCCGAGCATGTTGAGCGCGCCGTACTTGGTGAGCGGGATCTGCTGGAGCCGCAGCGTCGTGACGGCGGCGAAGAGGACGAGGATGGCCAGGCCGCGCGAGGTCCACCCGTGGTCGACGACGAGCGCGGCGACGAGCAGCGCGAGACCGAGGGCTCCGACAGCGCGCGCGTACGCCGCGAGGAACGCGCGCATCAGGCGTCGTCGATGGCGTGCCGCAGCGACGCGGCGAGACGGAGCGCGGCGTCGACGCTCTCGTCGGCGGCACGCACGATCGCGCTCCCGACGACCACGCCGTCCGCCAACGTCGCCACGGCCCGCGCCTGCTCGGGCTTCGAGATCCCGAAGCCGATGCACAGCGGGAGGCTCGTGGCCGCGCGGAGCCTCGCCGCGGTGGCAGGCAGCTCGGCGGGCAGCTCGGCGCGCTCCCCAGTGACGCCGAGTCGGCTGATCAGATAGACGAAGCCGCTGCCGGTGCGGGCGATCTCCGCCATCCGCGCGGCCGGCGTGGTGGGCGCCACGAGCCGGATGAACGCCAGCGGGCTGCGCGCGAACCACGCCTCGCGCTCCGGATCGGCGCCGAGAGGGAGATCGGTCACCAGCACGCCGTGGGCGCCGGCATCGGCGGCGCGGCGGAGAGCGTCGTCGCCGCCGCGCAGCAGAGGATTGAGGTAGCTGAAGAGCACGACGGGAATGGTGAGCCCGGCATCCGAGATAATCTCCAGCACCTGATCGAGGCGCGTCCCCTGCTCGAGCGCTCGCTGCGAGCTCGCCTGGATCACGGCGCCGTCGGCGAGGGGATCGGAGAAGGGCACGCCCACCTCGACGACGTCGGCGCCCGCCTGCTCGAGGCCTTGCAGGAGCGCCACGCTCCGTGCGCGATCGGGATGCCCCGCCGTCACGTAGGGGACGAACGCGCGCCGTCCCTCCTCTTTGAGCCGCGCGAAGCGCAGCGCGATCGCGTCAGAGGAAATAATCGCCGACCCTGATGCCATACCGGTCCGGGTTGTCCGTCTTGATGATCGTGCGGAGGTACACGCCTTCACCGCTCTGCTCGGCCAGATCGGCCAGGGTGCCGGGGTGCAGCAGGTTGCCGCGGTCGTCGCTGATCACGCGGACGATCGGGCGCGAC
This sequence comes from Gemmatimonadaceae bacterium, assembly GCA_013361335.1. Lineage (GTDB taxonomy): Bacteria > Gemmatimonadota > Gemmatimonadetes > Gemmatimonadales > Gemmatimonadaceae > AG11. Next base: position 18,643 of record JABFYH010000062.1, read on the forward strand.
AGCATCTCCGGGATCGGGTTGACCGCGTGCACGATCCCGAGCTCGAAGGTGTCGAGCACGACGAGGGTACCGACCGGATAGATGCCGGTCAGGTTGATGAACGCCTTCACCACCACCTGGTCCATGCCCCGCCGCGGGTTCTCGCGCATCTCCTGGAGCACCTGCGCCGGCGACATCGGCGTCGTCTGATAGGCGCGGCGCGACGTCGCGGCGTCGAATCCGTCGGCGACCGCGACGATCTTGCTGAACATGCTGAGCGTCCGCGGCCGGATCGGACGGGGATAGCCGGTGAGGTCCAGCTTCATGTGATGCTCGTGCGCCACCACCATCGCCCGGTACGGGAGATCCTGCGCACCGCGCGTCTGGAAGAGCGCCAGCGCGCCGAGCCAGGGATGGGCGGCGATCAGGCGCCACTCGTCGTCGGTGAGACCGCCGGATTTGTTGATGATCTCGGCCGGCACGCGCGACTTGCCGATGTCGTGAAAGAGCGCCGCCATGCCGAGGTCGTAGAGCTGGACCTTGCCCAGCCCGAGGCGCTTGCCCAGCGCGACGGAGAAGATGCACACGTTGACGCTGTGCGTGAACGTGTACTCGTCGTAGTCGCGGATCGTCGTCAGCCCGACGAGCGACGTCTCCTCGTTGAGGATCTGGTCGACGATCCCCTGCACCACCCGCTTGATCTTCTTGATGTTCGGCGTGCCGCCCAGTCGCACCGACGTCATCAGGTCCTTCGTGACGGCGACGGAGTGCGCGTAGGTGCGCTTCGCCAGCTCCTTCGACTTCTGCCGCGTCTCGTCGTCGGCCGCCTGCTCCATCGGCGCGCCGACCTCGAACACGCCGAGCCCCTGCTGCTCGAGCTTGGCGATGAGCTGGTGGTAGCGGGTCTCCGGCGGATCGGTCGACGGGATGAGCAGCAGCGCCAGGAAGCGCGACCAGTCCTTCACCGTCGGCGCGCTCCGCAGATGGAGCGACCCGACCCCCGACGACCGGAAGACCGACAGCAGATGGCTGAAGCTCGCGTAGTTGTCGAGGTCCAGCCGCAGGCGCACCGTGTTGATGAACACGAACTCGCCGGAGACCCGGATCTCGAGCTCCTGCTCCCGCGCCAGCAGCTCCTGCGCGAGCGAGGCCAGATCCTCCGCGGACTTCACCACGGCCGCGTTCTCCAGCGGATACATCTTGATCGCGCGCAGCGCGGCGTAGAAGCCGAGGATCAGCGCCTTGCCCGCGCGGCGGATGTACGCGTCGCCGCTGCTGTCCGAGGTGAAGGGAGCGCCCGCCCCCCCGCCCTGGCGCGGAGAGGAGGTGGGCGTCTGCGCCGGACGCGAGGTCTTCTCGGGCCGCGGTGCCGTCACGCCGACTGCCCCCGGAGCGCGCGCGACACCGCGTTGCGCACCACGACGTCCTTCTCGTTCGCGGCCTGACGCAGCGCCGCCTGGGCTTCGGCGGTGCCGATGCGCCCCAGCGCGACCGCGGCGCAGGCGCGAAGCTCCGGCTCCTCCCGCCGCCCGAAGAGCGACTTGCCGTTCAGCATCTCGCCGAGTGCCGCGACGCCGCCGTTCCCGCACAGCGAGCCGTACGCCTCGAACGCCGCCATCTTCTCGGTCAGATCGGCGTCGCGGATCGCGCGTCCCTTCACGATCCCCTCCAGACGCGGCAGCACCGGCCGGTACGCGCGCGCCTGCAGGGCGCGAATCGCGGCCACGCGGACCTCACGCTCGTCGTCCTCCACACCGCGCTCGAGCGCCTGGAGCGCGCTTGGCGAGCCGATCTCCGAGAGGGCGTGCACCGCCGCCGCGCGCAGCTCCACGTCGCCGCGCTCGAACACCGCACCCAGCGGCGCCACCGCAGCGGGCGTGCGCAGCCCGCCGGCGCGGCGGATCGCCTCCAGCGCCACGGCGCGCGTCGGCGAGAGGATCAGCTTCACCAGATCCGCCGTGTTCTGCGCGGCGAGTCGACTCGCCGCCTCCTCGAGCAGCGGACGCAGCTTGGGGTTCTGCATCCGCGTCAGCCACTCGAGCACCGTCGCCAGCGCGCTCCCGCGAAGCTGCTCGAACAGCTCCACGAGATCGCTCTGCGCGGGGAGGCTCTGCGCCTCGTCCATCGATTGGAGGAGCTGCGCGAGCGCCTCCGGCGCGCTGAGGCGCGCGGGAATCTGGGCGAGCCGGTCGCGGTGCGCCGGGAGGATGTCGGTCGCCCGCTGCGACGCGACGAGCGACTCGCGAATCAGATACGCCACGGTCCGGAACTGGGCCGCCGACAGCATGTGCAGCATGAAGCTGTCGAGGATGCCGGCGACCTCGTCGCGGATCGCGGTGTCCGCCTGCTGCTCGAAGATGTCGAGCATCACCGCCAGCACGTTCTGCCGCAGGTCGATCTCGTACTCGCGCTGCACCTCGGCCTGGATGTACTCGATCTCGTTCTCGTCCAGGAAGTAGAGGGTGCTGTCGAAGTCCGCCATGCTCACGACGCCGGCGCGTCCCCCTTCGGCGCCCGCCTCGCCCGCCCCTTCCTGCTGGCTCTCCTCTGCCAGCCGCCGCGTGTCGATCTGGCTGTCGGCCAGATGCTCGCCGCCCTCGCCCAGCGGCGTGGACGGATCCACCGACATGTCGACGTACCGGTACCGGAGGTACGCGAAGTCACCCTGCCAGAGCATCGTCAGCAGGTCGTCCTCGTCCGGCGACGCCTTGCGCACGCGCTGGAGGATGTCGAGCAGCCTGGCCAGCTCCTCGTTGTCGAAGCCGCGCACGAAGGTGAGCTCGCGCACCCCGTCCTTGTAGAACAGCCAGGCGAGGTTGTCGCTGCTCTTCGCGCCGCCGTCCAGCACCACCGACCCCGCGTACTTCACCTCGCTCTCGGTGAAGTTGAGCGCGACTTCGTCGGTCACCTCCCAGATCGGAAGGAAACCGGCGCGCAGGTTGTCCAGCGCCTGCTTGTAGATCGGGTTGTTCGGGAGGTAGAGCTGGTGCGCGCGCGCCGCTTTGCCGAAGAGCCGGAGAAGCTCCTGGACGAGGCCGAGCTCGAGTGGCGCCTGAACCTGTTCCAGCTCCCCTGCCGGCAATGGGGCGGACGGGGTGGTCACTCGTCCAAGATACCCATTTCCATCACCTGCGCCACATCCTTGTCGCCGCGGCCGCTGACGCACAGGAGCACGACGTCATCGGACTGCCAACGGCCCCGTTCTCTGGTGATCCAGGCCACGGCGTGCGCCGTCTCGAGCGCCGGGATGATCCCTTCGAGGCGGCTCAAGGTCCGGAACCCCTGCATGGCTTCGTCGTCGCGCACGGAGACGTAGGTCGCGCGGCCGGTGTCCTTGAGAAAGGCGTGCTCCGGTCCGACGCCCGGATAATCGAGGCCGGCAGAGATCGAGTGCGCGGGGTGCACCTGGCCCGCGTCATCCTGCAGCAGATAGCTGAGCGCCCCGTGCAGGACGCCAGGCGTGCCACGCGTGAGCGACGCGGAGTGCCGCTCCGAGTCGAGGCCTTCACCCGCCGCTTCGACGCCCACGAGCTCGACGCCGGCGTCGGGAACGAAGCTGTGAAAGACACCCATCGCGTTGGAGCCGCCGCCGACGCACGCGACCACGGTGCGCGGCAGCGTGCCGGTCCGCTCGAGCACCTGCGCACGCGCCTCGGCGCCGATGATCGCCTGGAAATCGCGCACCATGCGGGGGTAGGGCGCCGGCCCGACCACCGAGCCGATGATGTAGTGCGTATCGGTCACCGTGGTCACCCAGTCGCGAATCGCCTCGCTGGTCGCGTCCTTGAGGGTGCGCGTTCCGCTCGTGACGGGAATCACGGTGGCGCCCATCAGTCGCATCCGGAAGACGTTGAGCGACTGCCGCCGCATGTCCTCCTCGCCCATGTAGACGACGCACTCCAGCCCGAAGCGCGCGCACACCGTCGCCGTCGCCACGCCATGCTGGCCGGCACCGGTCTCGGCGATGATGCGCCGCTTCCCCATCCGCCGCGCGAGCAGCACCTGGCCCACGGTGTTGTTGATCTTGTGGGCGCCGGTGTGGTTGAGGTCCTCGCGCTTGAGGTAGACGCGTGCACCGACCAGCTCCGACAACCGCGGCGCATCGCTCAACGGCGAGGGCCGGCCGACGTAGGTCGCCAGCATGGTCGAGAGCTCGGCGGTGAACGACGCGTCCTCCTGCGCCGCGGCGTATGCGGCCTCGAGCTCGTCGAGCGCGGGGATGAGCGTCTCCGGGACGTATCTGCCGCCGAAGGCGCCGAACCGGTCGGACTGAAGGGTGGTCGTCATGGCACTCTGCTCTCTACTCGCTCACGTCGCTGGTCGCGCGCACCGCGGCGACGAAGGCCCGGATGCGCGCGTGGTCCTTCACGCCTGGCGCCGACTCGACGCCCGACGACACGTCCACGATCATCGGTGAAACGTAGCTGATCGCCTCGGCGACGTTGTCCGGGGTCAGACCGCCGGCCAGCACGATCCGGTGTCCCGACTCCATCGCGTCGAGCGATTCACCGAGGATGCCCCACGGCATCACGGTTCCGCTACCCCCCAGCGCGCCCTTCACCAGCGTGTCGACGAGCAGCGCGTCGGCGGCGTCGGCCAGCTCGTCGACGCCATCGGGCAGGACACCGTCGGCGGTGCGCACGACGGCCCATACCTCGCGCCCCGTCGCCGCGCGCACCGCGTCGACGCGCGCCGCATCGCCCTCCGCGTGAAGCTGGACGACGTCCAGCCCGACCGTCGATGCGATGTCGGCGATCTCCGCCGGCGACTGCGCTGCGAAGACGCCCACCTTCCGCGCCCGTCGACCGGCGAGGGTCGCGCGCGCCTCGGCGGGCAGCCGCTGGCGCGGCCCCCCGGCGAAGATGACGCCGAGGTATGCCGCACCCGCCGCATCGGCGAACTCGGCGTCGATGGCGCGGGTCAGCCCGCAGATCTTCACGTCAGTGGCCACGCGCCCTCCGTGACACGCCGGTGAGCGCGCGCGTCGCCGCGGTCGGGTCGCCGGCAGCGGAGAGGCTCGAGCCCACGAGCACCGCGTCGGCGCCGATCGTCGCATAGCGCTCGACGTCGTCCCGCCCATGCACGCCACTCTCGGCGATCGCGAGCAGCGAGGCCGGGACGAGCGGGATGACGCGCTCGGCGGTGGTGGGATCGATGACGAGGGTCTCGAGGTCGCGGTTGTTGACGCCGATCATCGTCGCGCCGGCCTCGATGGCGCGCTCGAGCTCGCGCTCGTCGCGCACCTCGACGAGCAGCTCGAGGCCAAGCGCGCGACCGGTGTCCATCATCTCGATCAGGGCATCGGGCGAGAGGGCGCGGACGATGAGCAGCGCGGCGGATGCGCCGAGCGCGCGCGCCTCGACGAGCTGGAACGGGTGGACGTGGAAGTCCTTCTTGAGGAGGGGCAGCCGGGTGGCGGCGCGGACGGCTGTCAGATCCTCATTCGATCCGCCAAAATGGACGGGCTCGGTGAGAATGCTCGCGCCGACCGCTCCTCCGGCCGCATAGGCTCGGGCCTGATCGACTGCGCCGAGCTCTGCGGCAATCACCCCTTTCGACGGGCTGCGCCGCTTGACCTCGGCCAGCACCGAAACGTCGCGCGCGGTGGCGATCGCCCGCTCGAGAGATGGGCCGACCGGGGTCGTGTGGGCGCGCGCGGTCAGCGCAGTTCGGTCAGCCTCGAGCGCCGCGGCGCGGGCTCGGGCCTCTCCGACGATGCGCCCCAGGGTACCTGCGGGCGGGCTCCAGCGAGACGATGCTTGCACTTCGGGACCTATTCGGCTAACCTATTCGGGTGTTGTTCGGGCAGCCATCGGCCCCAGCCGCGCGTGCGGAGGATTGGACCTCGCCCCGCCGCCAACTCATCCCGCAGGGAGTGCCATGCCGCTCACGAAGCGTCAACGCGAGATTCTAAACTACCTGACCCTCTACTCGGAGCAAAACGGCTACGCACCGAGCTTCGAGGAGATCGCCGAGAACTTCAGCTACAACTCGCTGGCGACGGTGCACGAGCACCTGAGCAATCTCGAGCGAAAGGGGTTCATCAAGCGGTCGTACAACGAGAGCCGCGCGATCGAGATCCTGCCGAGCGATCTCCTCCCCAAGGCGATCGAGCTGCCGCTGCTCGGCGCGGTCGCGGCCGGTGTGCCGATCGAGGCGGTGACGCACGGCGAGACGATCGCGGTGCCGGATTCCTTCGTGCAGCGCGGTGGCAACCACTACGTGCTGCGTGTTCGCGGGAACTCCATGATCGAGGAGCAGATCCGGGACGGCGACCTCGTGGTGGTGAACGAGCGCCAGCGCGCCGACAACGGCGAGATGGTCATCGCGATGCTGCACGGCAACTCGGCCACGGTGAAGAAGTTCTACCGCGAGCGCGACGGCCGCATCCGTCTCCAGCCCGCCAACGAGACGATGGCGCCGATGTACGTTCACGAGAACGACATCACGATCCAGGGCATCGTCGTCGGAGTGATGCGGCGCTACTAGTCCAGCCGAGCGACGGATAGGAACAACAACAACAAGAGCTGGCAAATGCAGTTGCAGCTGCTGTTGTTGGTTGCGCGGCTGTGCGCGGTGCGCTGTGGCGATTGGTGGGCTTCGCCCGTCTGCCGCAGTTCGAGCCCCGGCGACGCATGGCCCGGCACCTCGGTACGTTCGGATCAGCTGCGGTAAGCCGCCCGCAGCCGCTCGAGCGCGCGCAGCCCTGCACCGTCCTTCAGCCCTGCTGTCGCCGCGCTGACGGCGTCACCGAAGTCCGTCGGCCCGTCCGGCGCCACGTACAATGCCGCGGCCGCGTTCAGCACGACGGCGGCTCGCGCGGTCGCCGGCGCGCGGTTCTCCATCACCGCCAACACCGCGGCCGCATTCTCTGCCGGTGGGCCACCACGCATCTCGTCGGCGGCGCCCGCTCCGATGCCATAGCGTGCCGGAGCGATCGTCCACTCGCGCGTCTCGCCGTCGACGATCTCCACGACGTGCGTCGCACCGAGGGGGGAGACCTCGTCCATCCCGGGCTCACCGTGCACGACGAGAGCGCGCACGGTGCCGAGGGTGCGCAGAGCGCCCGCGATGAGCGGGACGCGGCGCGCGTCGGCAACGCCGACCACCTGCCGACCCGCCGAGGCGGGATTCGCCAAGGGGCCCACGATGTTCATCACCGTCGGGATGGCGAGCTCCCGGCGCACCGGGCCCACATGCCGCATCGCCGGATGCATGAGGGGCGCGAACATGAACACGATGCCCGCCTCGCGGAGCGCCCGCGCCATCACGTCGGCATTCACTTCGATCGGCACGCCCAGCGCCTCGAGCACGTCGGCGCTGCCGCACTGTGAGGTGAAGGAGCGGTTGCCGTGCTTGGCGACGCGAACGCCAAGGCCCGCGGCGAGGAGCGCGGCAGCGGTGGAGATGTTGAAGGTGCCGACCGCCCCGCCCCCGGTCCCGCAGGTGTCCACGAGATCCGCGGGATGGTCGGCGTCCAGCCGGACCATCGCGCCACGGAGCGCATCCGCGGCGCCGGCCACTTCGTCCGGCGTTTCCCCCTTGACGCGCAGGGCGACGAGCAGCGCCGCGAGCTGCGCGGGCGTCGCTTCGCCGCTCATCACCGCCGCGAAGGCCGCGCGCGACTCCGGCTCGGAGAGCGAGCCGCCCATCGCGAGCCGGCGAATCGCGTGCTGGAGCGGCGGAACCTCGCTCGCGGACACGCTACCCGACGCTCAGCGTCTCGAGCATGCGCTCGGGCAGCCGTGCCTGGGTGGCGACGAGCCCGATCACCAGCGCGAGGAGTCGGACCCGCTCGATGTCCTCCTCGACGAAGATGCCGTGCATCGCACGGTTGGTGAGGTTCACCACGCCGACGAGGCTTCCGTGATACACGAGGGGGAAGCTGATGAACGAGCCGGTGGTGAAGTGCTCGTCGCGCAGCAGCGGGTGGCTGCGCGCCTCGTCGACGTCCTGCACGAGCAGCGGCTCGCGCGTCGCGGCCACCTTCCCCGCCACCCCTTCACCCATGCGCACGCGATAGCCCGGCGGCACGTTCGGGGCGATCCCGCGCGCCGCGGCGAGGTAGAGCATGTTCTCCTCGGGAGCGAGGAGCATCAGGGAGCAGCGCTGCGCGCCCATGTCGTCGCCGACGAGGGTGAGGAGGCCGTGCACCATCTCGCGCGGGTCGTCGGTCGTCGCGTCCAGCGTGAGGACGCGGTCGATCAGGTACAGGGTCCTGGTCTTCTGTCGGAGGGCCTCGCTGCGCCGATGCAGCTCGATGTGCGCCTTCTCGAGCTGGTCGACGGCCGCGGTGACCTGCACCTCGACGGCGTCGGCGCGCCGGGCCGCGCGGCGGGCGTCCTCGAGCGCCTTCGCCGCTTCGCGCTCGAGCGACACGAGGCGCTCCGGGTCGACCGCTTTGTGCGCCCCGGACGCCTTGACGAGCTTCTCCTCGAACTCGCCGAGCCGCCGTTCGTACTCCGAGTGGACGCGGTGCGTGACGTCCTCCAGGGTGCGCACCGCCTCGCTGCGCGCCTCGCGCTCGAAGAAGCGGGCGAAGGCGAGCTCGAACAGCGCGACCGAGGGCGCGAGCCGCTCCGACGAGCGCGCGCCGAAGAACTTGCGCGTCTCGTAGAGGACGATGATCGCCGACAGCTGGCCGTCGAAGCGCAGGCCCCGCAGCGAGAGCCAGCCGACGTCGGAGAAGCGCTGGAAGGCGAACAACGCCGCGAACTCGTCGGACTGCTCGCCGAAGTCGACGAAGGTGCCGCCGGCGGCGACGGCGATCCGCTCGCGCGTCGGCAGATGGTCGAAGGTCGTGTCCAGCCGATCGTTCGTGACCGTGTCCCCGGCCGGCATCAGCCGATCGACCAGCATCGACCGCCGAGCGTCGAACCGCACGAGCGCGATCTTCGCGAAGCGGTCCACCTCGGAGAGGGCATCTCCGAGCGCGAGGAGCGCCGCGTCCAGGTCGGGAGCGACGCTGAGCGCGTGCGCGAGCGTGGCGAGAGTGCGAGGGGGCATCGGGCGGGAACGGGGGCGGCGCCCGGGGCGGCGGCGAGAGTGAAAATTGGCCGCCCCGCGTGGGCAAAGTCAACGATGCCCGCGCCATGGATCGGTCCGGGCACGCGCCGGATGGGAGTCATCATGGCTGGCAGGGCAGCAGAATGCACAGAAACCGCGAAAAGGGCGAAAAAGGCGGAGAAGAACACGACAAATGGCTTCGGCTCTAGCCGTGTCCGCCCTTTTCGTTGTTTCTGCTCTTTCTGTGAATTCGGTTCTACCGGGGCCTCAGAGAGAGACGCGCTCAATCTCCGGAGACGGCCCAAAAAAGAGAAGCAGCCCCACCCGCTTCTTCGCCATGCGCAGATAAGTAAGGAGCTGCGCTCTGGACCCTGGAGGCATTTGATGGCCGGCCTTCAGCTCCAGGACGAGCCTGTCCTCGATCAAGTAATCGAGCCGGAAGCGACCAAGGCTCACGCCACGAAACATCACGTCCATTCCGTGCTCGCGCCGCGCACGGATGCCGGCGTCGCGAAACAGTATTTCGAGTGCGGCGGAGTAGAAGGCTTCCGGATACCCGAAGCCCACCCCGCGGTAGGCGACCAAGAAACAGCCGATGACGCGATGCGTGAGGTCGGCGTCGGGCGTGCCCTCAGTGCGATCCATCTCCCACGTTGCTCGGTGGGCTCGAGCCATGTGACACCATTCGACGGCGCGACGAACCCCTTCACCTTCCGCAGCAAGGGGCGCCGCTCAGCAGCGCGAATTGCTTGACACCCCTCTCTCTCCTCGGATACTTTTTACCTCGATGCCGACTCGCATGCTGCAGCTCGTGTTGCACTACGATGGCACGGGCTTCAGCGGATGGCAGCGGCAGCCGGACCGCCGCACCGTACAGGGCGTGCTGGAGGAGGCGCTATCGCGGCTCTGCGCCGCACCCATGGCAGCGCTCGGCTCCGGTCGTACCGACGCGGGTGTGCACGCGCGCGGACAGGCAGTGGGCGTGCGCGTGCCGGAACGCTGGACCGCAGCCTCGCTCCGCCGCGCGTTGAACGCCGTGCTCCCGGACGACGTCTGGGTCGCATCGGCGCACGCGATGCGAGACGACTTTCACGCGCGCTTCAGCGCCACCGCCCGCCGGTACAGCTATTACGTCGGCACCGATGAGGATGCAGCGTCGCCATTCCGGCGGCGGGTGGAGTGGGCCGTCGCCGGTCCGATCGCGCGCGACGCGCTCGACGACGGCGCGCGCCTCGTCACCGGCGAGCACTCCTTCCGCGCCTTCGCCGTGCGGGGCACCGCGCCCCCATCGGACGATCACCGCTGCCGCATCATCGAGGCGGTCTGGCACGAGCGCGCGGGCGGGCTCGTGCTGGAGATCGAGGCGAACCGCTTCCTGCATCACATGGTCCGCTTCCTGGTGGGCACGATGATGGATACCGCACGCGGTCGCCGGCCGAGGAGCGACCTCGCGGCGCTGCTCGTCGCCGGCGACAACGACGACGTGTCCGCGCCGGCGCCCGCGCACGCCCTCTTTCTCGACACGGTCCGCTATCCGGCGGAGCTTTATCTCCCGACCGCATGAAGATCTTTCTCGCCACCGCCAGCACCGACGACGTCGCCTGGGGCGCCGCGCACGGCATGCTCGATGGTGTCCTCACCTCGCCTGCCCTGCTCGCCGACGAAGCCCGCACCGACGCGCGCGAGCACCTGCTCGACCTCTGCCGCCTCGTGCACGGGCCCATCTTCGCCACCGTCCAGGCGATCGACGCCGCCGGGGCGTATCGCGATGGCCGCGACCTGGCGAAGCTCTCCGACCAGATCGTCGTCCAGCTCCCGCTCGTCGAGGACACCCTCGGCGCGATGCGCCGGCTGCACGCCGACGGCGTGCGCGTCGCCGCCACTCACGTGTACAACACTGCGCAGGCGCTGCTCGCCGTGCGCGCCGGGGCGTCGAGCGTCGTCACCGCGCTCGATCAGCTCGATGCAGCCGGCCACGACGCGATCGGCGTCGTGCGCGACGTCCGAGCCGCCTTCGACAGCTCCGACGCGGAGTGCGACGTCATCGCCGTGCACCCCGCGTCGCCCACCCAGTTCGGGCTCTGCGCCTGTGCGGGGGCTGACGCGGTCGCGATGAGCGAGACACTCTGTCGCGCCCTGCTCGTCCACCCCCTCACCGACCGCGGTGTCGATCAGTTTCTCGGCGACGTCGCCCGCCTGCGCCGCGTATGGCCCGTCAGCTGATGCGCTCCCTGCTCGCCCTCGCCGGTTTGACCGCGCTCGCCGCCTGCACCGGCGCCCCTGCCGAATCGAAGGCGCAGGTGGCGCGCACCGACGACTTCGGCGCCCGGACCACCAGCACCATCTCGGCCTCGCGCCGCACCGCGATCACCGACGCCGTCGCTCGCGTCGCGCCGTCAGTCGTGACGGTGCAGACCGAGGTCGTGCAGCGCGTGCAGGCCGATCCCTTCGACGTCTTCTTCGGCGGACGCTCGGGCACGCAGACCTCGGCGGGGCTCGGCACCGGGTTCATCATTCGCGCCGACGGCGTCATCGTCACCAACGCCCACGTGGTCGCCGGCGCGACGTCGATCTCCGTCATGCTGCGCGACGGCACCACCTATCCCGCGAAGATGATCGGCACCGACGAGACGAACGACCTCGCGGTGATCCAGGTGAAGGCGAGCGGGCTCCCCGTCGCACCCCTGGGCGACTCGGACAATCTCCTCGTCGGCGAGTGGGCGATCGCGATCGGCAATCCGTACGGCTTCATGCTCGGCAACCCGGAGCCCAGCGTGACTGCCGGCGTCATCAGCGGCGTGGGGCGCAATCTCGTCGCGCGGGGCGAAGGGCCGTCGGCGTACTTCGACATGATCCAGACCGACGCCTCGATCAACCCCGGGAACTCCGGCGGCCCGCTCGTCAGCGCGGGGGGCGACGTGATCGGCGTGAACTCCTCGATCTATTCCACCAATGGGGGCGGCTCGGTCGGGATCGGCTTCGCCATCCCGATCAACCGTGCGCGGCGGGTGGCGGACGACCTGATGACCCACGGCCGCGTGCGCCGCCCCTGGATCGGCGTGCGGCTCGAGCAGCCCCAGACCCAGAACCCGCGCGACCTGATCGCCCGTGGCGCGCTGGTGGCCTCCGTCACCCCCGGCTCGCCCGCCCAGCGGGCCGGCATCAGGCCGGGCGACCTGATCCTCCGGTCGCGCACCCGCGCGATCCGGAACCGGTTCGACTGGGACGCCGCCCTGCTGGACCTCCGGGTGGGCGAGCAGGTCCCGCTCGTCGTCCGGCGGGGGAACGGCGAGGTCCCGGTCACGGTGACCATCGCCGACCTCCCCGAGGTGAGCGCCCCCAAGGTGCAGGTGCTCCGGGAGCTCGAGGTCGTGACCCTGACGCCGGCCATCAGGGCGGAGCGCGGCATCCTCTCGCCGCGGGGGGCCCTGATCTACCGGGCCTCGGATCGGGTCACCGGAGAGCTCTTCATCCAGCCGGGCGACGTGATCGTCCAGATCAACCGCACGGCGATCGGGTCGGCGGAAGACGTGTCCCGCGCGCTCGACTATTATTCAGGGCGTGGGCCGATCCGACTCTTCTTCGAGCGCCAGGGACAGATCTCCTCTACCGACTTCGTGATCCGATGACGGCGTCCGAGCGCTACTCGTCGCCGCTGGCCGAGCGCTACGCCTCGCGCGCCATGCTGGAGCTCTGGTCGCCGCAGATGCGGCACGGGCTCTGGCGGCAGCTCTGGCTCGCCCTCGCCGAAGCGGAGCAGCGGCTCAGCGTGCCGATTCCGGACGAGGCGCTGGCCCAGATGCGCGCCCACCTGGACGACATCGACTTCGCGAAGGTCGCCGTCTACGAGCGCCGCTTCCGGCACGACGTGATGGCGCACGTCCATGCCTTCGGCGATGCCGCGCCGGCGGCGCACCAGTTCATCCACCTCGGCGCCACGAGCGCGTTCGTCACCGACAACGCGGACCTGATCCTGATGCGCCGCGGCATGGTCCTCCTGCGCGGGCGCGTGGTGCGCGTGCTGCGGGCGCTCGCCGCCTTCGCGCGCGAATGGCGCGACGAGCCGACGCTGGGCTACACCCATCTCCAGCCCGCGCAGCCGACCACCGTGGGCAAGCGCGCCACGCTGTGGATGCAGGACCTCGTGCTCGACCTCGCGGATCTCGATCATCGCATCGCGACCCTGCCCTTCCGCGGCGTGAAGGGGACGACCGGCACGCAGGCGAGCTTCCTCGAGATCTTCGACGGCGATCACGCGAAGGTGCGCGAGCTCGATCGGATGGTGACCGCGGCGATGGAGTTTCCGCGGTCCATCCCGGTGAGCGGCCAGACGTACACCCGCAAGCTGGACGCGCAGGTGCTGGCCGCCGTCGCCGGGGTGGCGGCGAGCGCCGCCAAGTTCAGCGCCGACATCCGCATGCTCCAGGCCTTCGGCGAGATCGAGGAGCCCTTCGAGCGGGATCAGATCGGGTCGTCGGCGATGGCGTACAAGCGAAACCCGATGCGCTCGGAGCGGATCGCCTCCCTGGCGCGCTTCGTCGCGTCGCTCGAGCCGAACGCCAACCAGACCCACGCCGTGCAGTTCTTCGAGCGGACGCTGGACGACAGCGCGAACCGCCGGCTCTCAATCCCCGAGTCCTTCCTCGCCACCGACGCCATTCTGGGGCTGATGGAGAACGTCGCGATGGGGCTCGAGGTACATCCGGCGCGCATCCGGCGTCGTCTGATGGACGAGCTTCCCTTCATGGCGACCGAGGAGCTGATCGTGCGGGCGGTGCGCGCCGGGGGCGACCGTCAGGACGCGCACGAGCGGATCCGCCGGTACAGCATCGATGCGGCGCGGGCGCTGAAGGACGGCGCCGCGCACAACGATCTGCTGGATCGCATCGCCGCCGACGACGCCTTCGGGATGACGCGCGCCGAGCTGGACGCCGCGATGGATCCGCGCCGCTTCGTCGGCCGGGCGCCGCAGCAGGTCGACGAGTTCCTGGAGGAGGTCGTGGGCCCCCTGCTCGCCGGCTCGTCGCATGCCGAGCCGGTGCTCGAGGACGTGCGCGTATGATGGCCACCGCCCCCGCGGAGCGGCTGCCGCTCCCGCTCCTGCGCAGCGGCAAGGTGCGCGAGGTGTACGAGGTCGACGCCGACCGGCTCCTCCTCGTCGCCAGCGACCGCGTGAGCGCTTTCGACGTCGTCATGCGCGAGCGCGTCCCCTACAAGGGGGCGGTGCTCACCCAGATCACCGCCTGGTGGCTGCGGCAGCTCGGCGGGCTCGTCGCGCATCACATGCTCGCCGCCGACGCGGACGCCATCGTCGCCGCCGTGCCGGTGCTCGCGCCGCATCGCGCCGCGCTCGTCGGTCGCGCGATGCTCTGCACGCGCACCGAGGTGTTTCCCATCGAGTGCGTGGTGCGCGGCTACCTGAGCGGCTCGGCGTGGAAGGAGTATCGCCTGCGCGGAACGCTCGCCGGCGAGGCCATGCCGATCGGCCTGCGTGAGAGCGACCGCTTCGATCCGCCGCGCTTCTCCCCGGCGACCAAGGCGGAGAGCGGCCACGACGAGAACATTCCGGTGGCCGAGGTGGCGCGCCGCCTCGGGCCCGCGGTCGCGTCCGAGCTCGAGCGGCTCAGCCGCCTCGTGTACGCGCGAGGCCGCGACCTCGCCGTGCCGCGCGGGATCATCATCGCCGACACCAAGTTCGAGTTCGGCCGCGATCGCGCCGGCGTCATCCGCCTCATCGACGAGGTGCTGACGCCGGACAGCTCGCGCTTCTGGCCCGCGGACCGCTACGCGCCGGGTGGCCCGCAGCCCAGCTTCGACAAGCAGCCGCTGCGGGATTACCTGGAGGGCGAGCGCCGCGCCGGCCGCTGGAATGGGGAGGCGCCGCCGCCGGCGCTCCCCGCCGCCGTCGTCGACGCCACGAGCGCCCGCTATCTGGACGCCTTCGCGCGCATCACCGGCGCCCCGCTGCCCATCACCGACCTCTGATTCCACCGATCCCACCGACCCCACCGTGAGCTTCGCCCGCGAAGGACTCGTCTTCATCGCGATCGCCGCCCTGATCGCCGCCGGCACGTTCGCGCTGGCGCTCAACCGGCGCTCGTGGCCCCTCTGGCTGCTCGCCTTCCTGCTCACGCTGATCTCGCTGTGGGTCGCCTACTTCTTCCGCGACCCGGAGCGGAGCGGCCCGCGCGGCGAGCGCGTCGTCATCGCCCCGGCGGACGGCAAGGTCGTGCTGATCCAGGAGGTCGACGAGCCGGCGTTCATGGGCGGGCGCACGAAGCGCGTCTCGATCTTCATGAACGTGTTCAACGTGCACGTGAACCGGTATCCGGTGAGCGGCACCGTGCGCTACGTGAAGTACAACCCGGGCAAGTTCCTCAACGCCGCCGTCGAGAAGTCCAGCCTCGAGAACGAGCAGATGTCGGTCGGCATCGAGAGTGGAGGCGTGCGGGTGCTCGTGCGCCAGATCGCCGGCCTGATCGCTCGGCGCATCGTGACGTACAGCAAGGAAGGGGAGCAGGTTGAGCAGGCGCAGCGCATGGGGCTGATCCGCTTCGGGTCGCGCGTCGACGTCTTCCTCCCCCTCGACGCCGTCGTGACGGCGAAGATCGGCGACATGACGGTCGCCGGCACCTCCGTGATCGCGGAGCTTCCCACGCGATGACGACACCGCTCCGCCGGCCCCTGCGCCGTCCGCTCCGCCGCCCCAATATGCGGCGCGCCGTGATCCTGTTTCCCAGTGGGTTCACGCTCGGCAATCTGTTCTTCGGCATCTTCGCCATCATCGCCGCGTCGCGGCTCGAGTTCACCGCCGCCGGCGTCTACGTCATGCTCGGCGGGATCTGCGACGCGCTCGACGGGCGCGTGGCGCGGGCCACCAACTCCGGTACGGAGTTCGGCGAGGAGCTGGATTCGCTCGTCGACGCGATCAGCTTCGGCCTCGCGCCGGCGATGATCATGTACTTCGCCGTCCTGAACCGGGACGGATGGGACTGGGTCTGGGTCTTCACCTTCGCCGCCGCCGCGGTGCTTCGCCTCGCGCGCTTCAACATCGAGCAGGCGGGCACGGCGAAGACCTACTTCCAGGGACTGCCCAGCCCCGCGGCCGGGATCACCCTCGCGTCGTACTACTGGTTCAGCCAGTCGTCACTGTACGAGTACGGGGCGATCGCCGACCTGAAGTGGCACGTGCTGCTCCGCTACCTCATGGCGATGCTGTCGTTCCTCATGATCAGCAACGTCCCGTATCCGACCTTCCCCCGCATGGGGATTCGCAGCCTGCGCGGGATCGGGGCGAGCCTCATCATGATCGGCGGGATCACGCTGCTGCTGACGAAGCGTCTGGAGTACTTCTTCCCGCTCGCGCTCGCCTACATCGCGTGGGGGCTGCTGCGGTGGGTGTTCTTCGGGCTCTTCGAACGCCGCCAGCCCACGATGCCGTACGACCTCTCCGAGGGCGAGGACGACGAGGACGAGGACGAAGAGGAGACCTTCCAGATCTCCGACTCGCGCGTCCACGCAACGCGCCAGGGCCATCGCGAGGACGTGGCTGCGCGGCAGGATCGGATGCGCGCGCGCGCCGGCCGCGCCGAAGTCGAGACCTCCACCCCGCGCGCCGAGCGTCCGCGTCGGCCGGAGCGTCCCGAACGTGCCGAGCGCAGCGAGCGCTCCGAGCGTGAGCGCCCCGAGCGTGAGCGCCCCGAGCGTGAGCGCCCCGAACGTGCCGCCACCACCGCCGACCGCGCCGCGGACAACGATCGTGGACGCCGGGATCGCAAGAAGGAGCGCCCCAAGGGCGGCGACCGCACGGAGCGTGCAGAGCGGCCGGAGCGCGCGGAGCGTCCACCGCGCCCGCCGCGTCCCGAGCCGGCCCCACCCGTGACGGCCGCGCCGACGCCGATCCTCACCGGGGTGGACGCGATCACCGTCGGCGAGCCGGCGAACGCGACGTCTGCCGACGAGGAGCTGCTGACCGACGACGACGAGGGCAGCGGCGAGGGCGGCGCCGACATCATCGCCGAGAGTGGCGCCGCCGCGCTGGCCGGCGCACCGACCCGCAAGCGGAAACGTCGGCGGCGGCGCGGCGAGCGGAAGGAGCGCAGCGGCAGCGAGACGGCGCTGACAGGAGGCGGGGACATCGCCTCCGCCGGCGCCCCGCCCGAGTCGATCGCCCCGTCGATCGGCGACGGTGGCTCCGACGCCTCCGACCCCGACCGCTCGCCCTACGCGTCCGCGCCGAGCGTCCCCGTCGTCCCACCGAGCCCACCCGCACCTTCTGCGGAGCCGGCCTCGCCGCCGCCCCTGCCGCCATCGCCGTCCAGCTCCGAGCCCTCCGAATGAGCCGCTTCAAAGTCGCTGTCCAGGTCGTCCCGCGCCGCGGGCTGCTCGATCCGCAGGGCAAGGCCGTCGCCGACGCGCTGCACACCCTCGGCTTCGGCGGCGTGTCGAGTGTCCACGTCGGCCGGCACCTCGTACTCGACGTCGATGCCTCCAGCGAGGCCGATGCCCGCAAGCTCA
This sequence comes from Gemmatimonadaceae bacterium, assembly GCA_013361335.1. Taxonomy (GTDB): domain Bacteria; phylum Gemmatimonadota; class Gemmatimonadetes; order Gemmatimonadales; family Gemmatimonadaceae; genus AG11. The sequence goes on from JABFYH010000062.1 coordinate 36,145, forward strand.
CGCGCCAGATGTGCGAGCGGCTGCTCGCCAATCCGGTGACCGAGGACTTCGAGATCGCCACCGTGGCCCCCGCATGAAGTTCGGCATCGTCACCTTCCCCGGCTCGAACGGCGACTACGACGCCTACCGCGCGCCGATCGACGCCCTGGCCGAGGAGTCGGTCTATCTGTGGCACAAGGACCACGATCTCCAGGGCGCCGACGTCGTCATCCTGCCGGGAGGGTTCAGCTACGGCGACTACCTGCGGCCCGGCGCCATCGCGCGCTTCAGCCCCATCATGCAGGAAGTGACGGCGCACGCGCGACGCGGCGGACCGGTGCTGGCCATCTGCAACGGCTTCCAGATCGCCTGCGAGGCGGGACTGCTGCCCGGGGCGCTCCAGCGCAACGCGTCGCTCAAGTTCGTCTGCGCACCGATCGCGCTGCGCGTCGAGAACGCCGACACGATCTTCACCTCGCGCTACGACGCGAGGCAGCTGATCACGGTGCCGATCGCGCACGGTGACGGCCGCTACAGCGCCGACGAGGAGACTCTCGACAGGCTCGAGGGCGAGGGCCAGGTCGTGTTTCGCTACGCTCCCGATCGCCTGCAGGCGGCCGAGGCGTACAACCCCAACGGCTCGATGCGCGACATCGCCGGGATCGTCAGTACGGAGGGCAACGTGCTCGGCATGATGCCCCATCCGGAGCGCGCGGTGGACCCGGTGCTGGGATCCGCCGACGGACTCGCGCTCTTCGAATCCATTCTCCAACGCGTCGCCGCCTGACGAGGAGCGCTCCATGCGCGGTTCGATCGTTCTCTCCCTGCTCTGCCTCCCCACCGTGCTGCTCGCGCAGCAGACCGACCACGTCGTCTCACCGGGCATGACCCGCGCGCAGGTGGTGGCGGCGCTCGGCGCCCCCGCGACCCAGCGGACCGCGAGCGAGTTCACGTACATGTTCTACCCGAACGCCTGCGGCCGCGAGTGCGGCATGAACGACCTCGTGATCCTCAAAAACGACAGCGTCAGCGACGCGATCTTCCGCTCGCCCAACCGGCACTACACGGGCACCAGCAGCTCGCCCGAGCAGGTGACGCCGGCCGTCGCGCCGCACCACGCGCGCTCCGCCACCAAGCCGATGCACAAGCGCGATACCACCGCGGCCAAGCCCAAGACCGCCGCTCCGGCGAAGGCCGCAGCGGCACCGACGCCGATCAAGCCGCCGGCCAAGGCGAACGACACCAAGCCGTCGATCCCGACCAAGGCGCCGACCCTGCCCCCCGCGCCGACGAAGACGCCGGCCACCGCACCGACGAAGGCGCCCACCAAGGCACCTGCTCCCGACAAGAAGCCCGGATGACCGTTACCGCCCGACCTGGCGATCCCACCATCACGCCGGCGCTCGTCGCCGAGCACGGCCTCACGACGGACGAGTACGACCGTCTCGTCGCCATGCTCGGCCGCACGCCGACCTTCACCGAGCTGGGGATCGTCAGCGCGCTGTGGAGCGAGCACTGCTCGTACAAGCATTCGCGGCCGCTGCTCAAGACGCTCCCCACCAAGGCGCCGTACGTGCTGCAGGGGCCGGGCGAGAATGCTGGAGTGATCGCCATCGGTGACGGCCTGGCCGTCGCCTTCAAGATCGAGTCCCACAATCACCCGTCGGCGGTCGAGCCCTATCAGGGCGCGGCCACCGGCGTCGGCGGGATCCTGCGCGACGTGTTCACGATGGGCGCACGGCCGATCGCGCTGCTCAACTCTCTCCGCTTCGGATCGCTCGACTCCGCGCGGGTGCGCTATCTCTTCGCGGGCGTGGTGAAAGGGATCGGCGACTACGGCAACTGCGTCGGGATCCCCACCGTCGCCGGCGAGGTGGTGTTCGACCCGGCGTACGAGGGCAATCCCCTCGTCAACGCGATGTGCGTGGGGCTGCTCAAGGAAGAGGAGCTGATGCGCGCCGTCGCCGAGGGTGTCGGCAACCCCATCATCGCCGTCGGGGCGCGCACGGGGCGCGACGGCATTCACGGCGCGTCGTTCGCGTCGGAGGATCTGTCCGAGGCGAGCGACGCGAAGCGGCCACGCGTGCAGGTCGGCGATCCCTTCACCGAGAAGCTGCTCCTCGAGGCGAGCCTGGAGCTGATCCGCAGCGGCCACATCGTCGCGATCCAGGACATGGGCGCGGCGGGGCTGACGTCGTCGTCCGCCGAGATGGCGGCACGCGGCGACGTCGGCGTGGTGATCGACACTCTCAAGGTGCCGGCACGCGAAGAAGGAATGACGCCCTACGAGCTCCTGCTCAGCGAATCGCAGGAGCGGATGCTCGTCGTTGCGAAGGCCGGGCACGAAGAGGAGGTCGTAGGCATCCTACAGAAGTGGGACCTCACCGCCGCCGTGATCGGCGAGGTGATCGCCGAGCCGGTGTACCGGGTGGTCGAGGGGGATCGCGTCGTCGCCGAGTTCCCGGGCATCCGGCTCGTCACCGACTGCCCGACCTACGAGCCCGAGGCGCGCGAGAGCGCCGACGTGAAGAGCCGCCGCGCCCGAGACCCGCATGCGATCCCCGAGCGCGCCGAGGAGGCCGATCCGCTCTGGACGCTGGAGCGTCTGCTCCTGTCGCCGACGATCGCCAGCAAGCGGTGGGTCTACCAGCAGTACGATCACACCGTACGCACCGGCACCGTGATCGGCCCCGGTGGCGACGCCGCCGTCGTCCGCATCCGGGGCACCGACCGCGCGATCGCCCTCAAGACCGATTGCAACGGCCGCTACGTCTTCCTCGACCCGCGTGTCGGCGCGCAGATCGCCGTCGCGGAGGCGGCGCGCAACGTCGCCTGCGTCGGTGGGCGCCCGATGGCGATCACGAACAACCTGAACTTCGGCAATCCCAAGAAGCCCGAGGTCTACCATCAGCTCCGCGAAGCGGTCGCGGGAATGAGGGAGGCCTGCGAAGCGCTGGGGACGCCGGTCACCGGCGGCAACGTCTCGCTCTACAACGAGAACCCGACCGGTGCCGTGTACCCGACGCCGGTGATCGGCATGGTCGGGCTGGTGGAGTCGCTCGCCCACGTCACCCGCGCCGCGTTCACCACCGACGGCGACGCGATCGTCCTCCTTGGCGACAACACCGACGAGCTGGGAGGCAGCGAATACCTTCAGCGCATCCACGACGAGGTGATCGGCGCGCCGCCACGGATCGATCTGCGCGCCGAGCAGGCGCTCATCGACGTGCTGCTCGAGGCGATCCGCGCCGGCACGGTGCGGTCGGCGCACGACGTGTCGGACGGCGGCCTGGCGGTCGCCATCGCCGAGTGCATGATGATGGACCGCGGCCGCCTCATGGGTGCACAGGTGGACCTCTCCCCCTGGAAGGCGCTGCCGCTGCGGGCGCTGCTCTTCGGCGAGGCGCAGGGGCGGGTGATCGTCTCCACCCCGGACGCCGCCGCCGTGCTGGCGATCGCGTCGCGCGGCGGCGTCAAGGCCACGGCTATCGGAACCGTTCGTGCCTCGTCGGGATTGCTCGAGATGACGATCGGATCTCGCAAGCTCCGCGCGAGCGTCGGCTCCCTCGCCGACGCCTACCACGAGGCGATCCCGCGCATCATGCAGCGCACCGCCTCGGCGCAGGACGTCGCGCTCGCCTCGGACTCGGTGGTCTAGCTCCATGTGTGGCATCTTCGGAGTACGTGGCCAGGCCGACGCCGTGGCGCTGACCAAGCTGGGACTGTATTCCCTCCAGCATCGCGGGCAGGAGTCGGCGGGGATCGTGGCCGTCGACGAGCGCGGGGACGCGCGCGGGGTGCGCAGCATGGGCCTCGTGTCGGACATTCCCAACCCACAGCTCGACGCGTTGCACGGCACGATGGCCATCGGCCACACGCGCTACAGCACCGCCGGCTCCTCGACGATCGAGAACGCGCAGCCGGTGCTCGTGAGCTCGCGGGGCGGGCACATCTCTCTCGCGCACAACGGCAACCTCACCAACGCCGGTGAGCTCCGCGCCGAGCTGGAGGACCTCGGCTCCATCTTCGCGTCGTCGATGGATTCGGAGGTGATCGTGCACCGGCTCGCCCGGTCGACGGCAGCCAAGCCGGAAGAGCGCCTGGCCGACGCGCTGCGTGGCGTCGAGGGCGCGTTCAGCATCCTCATCATGCTGGGCGACACCCTGCTCGCCGCGCGGGACCCGCGCGGCTGGCGTCCGCTCGTCATGGGCCGGCTCGACGGTTCGCCGGTCTTCGGCTCCGAGACCTGCGCCCTCGACATCGTCGGCGCGCAGTACGAGCGCGACATCCAGCCGGGCGAGATCTTCGCCGTGGACGAGAGCGGCGAGCGATCGCTCTTCCCCTTCGAGCGCCAGGAGCTCAGGCGCTGCGTGTTCGAGCACGTGTACTTCGCGCGTCCGGACTCGCGGATCTTCGGCGGCTCGGTGGACCGGGCGCGCCGCGCGCTGGGGCGCCGCCTCGCCCAGGAGTGCCCGGCGCCGAACGCCGACCTCGTGTTCAGCGTCCCCGATTCGTCGAACTCCGCGGCGATCGGGTTCGCCGAGGAAAGCGGGCTCCCGTACGAGCTCGCGCTGATCCGGAACCACTACGTCGGACGCACCTTCATCCAGCCCACCCAGGCGACGCGCGACGCGAAGGTCCGCCTCAAGTACAACGCGGTGCGCGAGGTGCTGGAGGGGCGCCGCGTCGTGATGGTCGACGATTCGATCGTGCGCGGCACGACGACGCGCGGGCTGGTGCAGCTCGTCCGCGCCGCGGGGGCGGTGGAGGTCCACATGCGTGTGAGCTCGGCGCCGGTGACGGGGCCATGCTACTACGGCATCGACACCCCGAGCCGCGAGGAGCTGATCGCGGCCAACCACACCCAGGAGGAGATCCGCCTCTCGCTTGGCGTGGACTCGCTGGGGTATCTGTCGCTCGACGGGATGCTCAACGCCGTCCCCGGCGGCCCGCACGGCTTTTGCCATGCGTGCTTTTCCGGGGACTACCCGACTCCCCCGCCCACCGATCCCGACAAGCTCCGTTTCGGCTGCGGCTGCTGAAGCCTGGTAGAGCGGCGGAGCGGTAGAGCGGCGGAGCGAAACTGCTCTGCCGCAGTCCCGCTCATCCGCTCCACGGTTCACCGCTCTCCCGCTCAACCGATGGCTCGTTCGACCTACTTCTTTGGCAACGGCAAAGCCGAAGGCACCAAGGACATGAAGACCATTCTCGGCGGCAAGGGGGCCAACCTCGCCGAGATGACCAACCTCGGCGTTCCCGTGCCGCCCGGCTTCACCATCGCCTGCGACGTCTGCATCGCGTATCTGCGGGACGGCTCGGCGCCGGCGGGATTGCGGGAAGAGGTGGAGAAGAACCTGGCGCGCCTCGAGGAGGCGAGCGGGAAGCGGTTCGGCGATCCCGCGAACCCGCTCCTCGTCTCCGTGCGCAGCGGTGCCCCGATGTCGATGCCCGGGATGATGGAGACCATCCTCAACCTCGGCCTCAACGATCGCACCGTCGGCGGGCTGGCGCGCGCCAGCGGCAATGCGCGCTTCGCCTACGACTCCTACCGCCGCTTCATCCAGATGTACGGCGACGTCGTGCTCGGCGTCGGCCACAACAAGTTCGAGCAGCTGCTCGCGGCGAAGCGGCTCATGGCCGGCGTCGAGACCGACGCGGAGCTGAGCGAGGAGTCGCTGCGCAATCTCGTCGAGGAGTACAAGGGCCTGGTGCGCGCAACGACCGGTCGCCCGTTTCCGATGAATCCGGTCGAGCAGCTCTGGGGCGCCATCGAGGCCGTGTGGCGGTCGTGGACGCTCAAGAAAGCACAGGACTATCGGAAGCATGCCGGTATCCCGGATACGTTGGGCACCGGCGTGAACGTCGTCAGCATGGTGTTCGGCAACCTCGGCGACGACTCCGGCACCGGCGTCGCCTTCACGCGCAACCCCAGCACCGGCGAGCGGAAGTTCTACGGCGAGTTCCTCGTCAACGCCCAGGGCGAGGACGTCGTCGCGGGCATCCGTACGCCGCTCAGCATCGACGAGATGGCGACGCGGCTGCCCGCCGCCTACGAGCAGCTCCTGTCGACCCAGGCGCGGCTCGAGCAGCACTACTGCGACATGCAGGACATCGAGTTCACCGTCGAGCGGGGGACGCTGTACCTCCTCCAGACGCGCACCGGCAAGCGCACCGCCGCCGCCGCGGTGCGCATCGCCACCGAGATGGTGGCCGAGGGGATGATCGAGAGTCGCGAGGCGGTGCTGCGCGTCCCGCCGGATCAGCTCGACCAGCTCCTGCATCCGATCATCGATCCGAGAGTGCGCGCGACGCCCATCGCCACGGGACTGCCCGCGAGCCCGGGCGCGGCGAACGGCGTCGCCGTGTTCGACGCCGACGAAGCGGTTCGCCGCGCCGGCCATGGCGACGCCGTCATCCTCATTCGCGAGGAGACCACCCCGGAGGACTTTCATGGGCTCGTGGCGGCGCGCGCCGTGCTCACCTCGCGCGGCGGCATGACCAGCCACGCCGCCGTCGTCGCCCGCGGCATGGGCAAGTGCGCCGTCGTCGGCTGCAAGGAGATGGTCGTCGATCACGAGCGCCGCGCGTGCACGATGAACGGCGCCACGATCGCCGAGGGCGACTGGCTCACCCTGGACGGCGGGAGCGGGAAGGTGTTCAGCGGCGATCTCCCGACCACGCCGAGCGAGGTCGTGCAGGTGGTGCGCGGTACGCTGTCCCGGAGCTCGGCGCCGGCGTTCCGCTCGTTCGATCAGCTGATGGGGTGGGCCGACGAGGCACGCACGCTGCGCGTGCGCGCCAACGCCGACACCCCGCACGACGCGCGCATCGCCCGCGCCTTCGGGGCCGAGGGGATCGGGCTCTGCCGCACCGAGCACATGTTCTTCGAGGGCGACCGGATCACCGCCATGCGCGAGATGATCGTCGCCCGCGACGAGGGGGGACGCCGCCGCGCGCTGGCGAAGCTGCTCCCCATCCAGCGTGCGGACTTCGAGGGGATCTTCGAGGCGATGGCGGGGCTCCCCGTCACCATCCGCCTGCTCGATCCGCCGCTCCACGAGTTCCTCCCCCACGGCGGCGAGGAATCCAAGCTGCTCGCCCGCACCCTCGGCGTCAGTCGTGCCGAGCTCGCTCACGTGGTGGAGTCGCTCCGCGAGACGAACCCGATGTTGGGGCACAGGGGGTGCCGCCTCGGGATCAGCTACCCGGAGATCACCGAGATGCAGGGACGGGCGATCTTCGAGGCGGCGCTCCGGGCGAAACGCCGCGGGGTCGACGTCCGTCCTGAGATCATGATTCCCCTCGTCGCCGACTATCGGGAGTTCGACAACCAGCGCGCCGTGTTGTGCGACGTCGCCGACAAGGTGCTGGGCGCCATGGGCGAATCGCTCGACTACACCATCGGCACGATGATCGAGCTCCCCCGCGCCGCCCTCACCGCCGACGAGATCGCCCAGCGCGCCGAATTCTTCTCGTTCGGCACCAACGACCTGACCCAGACGACGTACGGATTGAGCCGGGACGACGCCGGCCGCTTCCTCCCGGGATACGTCGACCGGGGGATCTTTCCGGACGATCCTTTCCAAGTCCTTGACCAATCGGGGGTTGGGAAGCTTATTACCCTGGCAGTTGCCGCAGGTCGAAGCGTGCGCCCGCAGCTCAAGGTCGGCATTTGCGGGGAGCACGGTGGTGAGCCCAGGAGCGTGAAGTTCTGCCACGCGATCGGGCTCGATTACGTCTCGTGCTCTCCCTACCGGGTGCCGATCGCCCGCCTAGCCGCTGCGCATGCCGCTCTCGAATCCCGCGTCCAGTAGCGCCGCGTTGAAGCGGCGGCCGGCGCTCCCCAATCTCCCGACCCTTCCCGAGCTCCACGACGAGCGCACCCTGCGCATCGCTCTGGTGACGGAGTACTACTACCCGCATCTGGGCGGGGTCTGCGAGCACGTCCACTTCTTCGCCCGCGAGGCCCGCCGCCGTGGGCACCGGGTGGACATCATCACGTCGAACCTGCCCGGGGCCGAGCCGCAGCCGCACGTGATCAGGCTCGGCCGCAGCCAGCCGGTCTACGCCAACGGCTCCCAGGCCCGGATCACCGTGGGGCTCGGCCTCCGCAAGGAGATGCGACGGATCCTTCGCGAGGGGCGCTACGACGTCGTCCACGTCCACTCCCCCCTCACCCCGATCCTCCCCCTCCTCGCGATCGAGGAAGCCGACTGTCCGGTCGTCGGCACCTTCCACACCTACTTCGACAAGTCCAACGGGTACCGCTTCCTCAACGGGTACTTCCAACGGCGGCTGGACATGCTCGACGCGGCGATCTGCGTCTCGCACTCCACCACGGTGGCCCTCGAGCGCTACTTCAGCGCCCCCTGGCAGATCATCCCGAACGGCATCGACACCGACGTCTTCCATCCGAGCGTCTCCGCGCCGGCGGCGATCCGGAAGGACGTCCCCTCGATCCTCTTCCTCGGCCGCTTCGATCCGCGCAACGGGCTCTCGACGCTGATCGACTCCTTCCGCAAGGTGAAGGGGAAGCGCCGCCAGGCGCAGCTCGTGGTCGTCGGCGACGGACCGCTCCGCGAGCACTACTACAAGCAGGCGCGCGGCGACCGCGACATCACCTTCGTCGGCGCGGTGCTCGAGGGGCGTCCGAGCTATTACGCGCACAGCTCCATCTACGCCTGCCCCACGACGAAGGCGTCGTTCGGCATCACGCTGCTCGAGTCGATGGCCTGCGAGACCCCGATCGTCTGCTCCGACATCCTCGGCTTCCAGGACGTCGTCGTGAACGGGCGCGAGGCGCTCATGACGCCCTGCGGCGACCGCGATGCCATCGCCGACGCGCTCGTGCAGCTCCTCGACGACGAAGGGCTGCGCATCCAGCTCGGCACGACGGGCCGATACGAGTCGATGAAGTACAGCTGGCCGCGGGTGACGTCGCAGGTGCTCGACGTCTATCACAACGTCATGGGGCGCGTCGCCGTCTCGGTATGATCGGCGCCGGCCTGGCCGGCCTCGCGGCGGTGGCGGGGCTCGCCGCGCACGGAACGTGGCACCGCAATTCGTTCGTCTTCGGGCCGGCCATCACCCGGCTGCCCGACCAGCGAGCAGTCAGCATCACCTTCGACGACGGGCCCAACCCCCGCGCGACGCCGCTCATCCTCGATGTGCTGAAGCGCGAGGGGGTGACGGCCACCTTCTTCGTCCTCGGCCGGCACGCCGACCGGTGGCCGGAGCTGGTGCGTCGGATGGCGGACGAAGGGCACCAGCTGGGCAATCACGGCTACTGGCATCGCAAGCTGCACCGCCGCGGACCCGGCTACGTGCGCGACGACCTCACGCGCGGAACGGAGAGCATCGAGCGCGCGTCGGGCGGCGTGCGCCCGCGCCACTTCCGCGCGCCGCATGGCTTCCGCAGCCCCTGGGTGACGGCGATCGCGCGCTCCCTCGGGCAACGGACCGTCGGCTGGTCGCTCGGCGTCTGGGACTCGGCCCGCCCGGGTGCGGAGGAGATCGCGCGGCGAGCGGCCACGGGGCTTCGCGGCGGGTCCATCCTTCTCCTGCACGACGGCGATGGCTATGATGCCGAGGGCGACCGGCTCCAGACGGCCGAAGCGCTCCCGTCGATCATCGAGAACCTCCGCGCCCGCGGCCTCGGCTTCGCCACCCTGCCCGACTGACCGACACCGACCCCGGGGAGTCCAATGAAGTCAGCGCTCAAGCACACCCTTCGCCTCGGGCTCACCGCGCTGATCCTGGTGATGCTCGTGCTGTTCGCCCGCAAGGTGAACTGGCACGCCACCTGGGTGGGGATCAGCAGCGCGTCGCGCACGATGCTCGTCATCGCCGCGCTCCTGAACATCGCGTCGATCGTGGTGAAGGCGATCCGATGGTGGGTGTTTCTCCGCCCGGTGGGAGCGACGTCGTTCTGGCTCGCGGTCAAGGCGACCTTCGCCGGCGCGGGGCTGAACAACGTGCTCGTCGCCAACGGGGGCGAAGCGGCCCGCGTCGTGTTCGTCGCGCGCAGCGCGCACATTCCCAGCGCGACCGTGCTGGCGACGTTGGCGCTCGAGCGCCTGTTCGAGCTGGTGGGATACGTGACCCTGCTCTCGCTGGCGGCGACCTTCCTCGAGCTGCCGCACACGCTCGAGCGGGTCAAGCCCTTCGCCATCGCGCTGCTGGTGCTCATGCTGGCGCTGCTCGTCTGGCTGCTCCGCCGCCCGGATGTCGTACACGAGCCGACCGGTCCCAAGGCGACGACCGTGATGGGTCGCGTGAAGCACTACTTCGCGAGCCTCGGCCGAACCATCGGCGCCGTGTCCAGCCTGCCGCGCTTCACCGCGGCGCTGCTGCTCAGCGTCGCCGCCTGGGCGCTGCAGGTGGCGACGTACCAGATGACCGCGCGCGCCGCCCACTTCCCGATGACGACGGTGGCCACCATCGCCGCGTTGCTCGCGGTGAACCTCGGCTTCGCCCTCCGCGCGACGCCGGGGAATGTTGGGCTCTTCCAGGCCGCCTACGCCGCGACGGCGGTGGCGTTCGGGCTCGATCGCGATCAGGCGATCGCCGTCGCGTTCCTGATCCAGGCGCAGCAGATCCTGCCGGTCACCCTGCTCGGCGTCGCCCTGGCGCCGGAGTTCATCTTCAAGGCGCAGAAGCGCCGGCGCGACGACGAGCCGGGTGCGATCCCGAGCCATTCTCGCGAGGACCGGCGCGCCAACGTGCCGGCGGAGTGACTGAGGGCGCCGGCGCGGCGTATCATCTGCGCGAGCTGGCGGTCGCGCGGGATCCTACCTCGCCCGCGCATCGCCTTCCCGTCATCGGCGCGGCCGATCGAGCGATCCTCGACATCGGGTGTGGGGCGGGCCAGACGCTCATCGCCGCCGAGCTGGGCCCGGACCGAACCGCCATCGGCCTCGATGTCGACCATGACGCGCTCGCGCTCGGCCGCACGTTGACCAGCACGGTGGAGTTCGCCGCCGGACGCGCCGAGGAGCTCCCATTTGCGGCCGAGCGCTTCGACCTGGTCGTGTCGCGCGTGGCGCTCCCCTACGCGGACATTCCGAGAGCCGCGGCCGAGATGGCGCGGGTGCTCCGGCCCGGTGGGCGGTGCTGGCTGCTGCTCCATCCGCCGTCGTTCGCGTGGCGGGCGCTCGCGGATTCGGTGACGCACGGTCGCATCCGCAACGCCGTGTATCAGCTCTATCTGCTCGCGAACGGTCTCGCGCTGGAACTGCTGGGCCGGCAGTTCGCGTATCCGCTCAACCGGGCGCGCTTCGAGTCGGTGCAGACTGGCCGAGGTATGCGGCGGACGCTCGAGCGGGCGGGGTTCGAGGGTATCGCGATCGACGAGGGGAAATTCTTCGTCGTCGTCGCGGTGCGCCGACCCTGAACGCCACCTGACACGACCGGCACGAGATGTGATGCGGATCCGCCCAGGCATGGGATCTCCCTCGTGCTTCGTGCGCTCTCTCGCGTCGGCCTGGGCTCGCACGACCGTTCAGCACCCCCCGCCCTGGGGTGCCTGCCTACCGACGCCTATGGAGCCCACCCATGCGCCGCCTGGCCGCCTTCTGTGCCGTCGCCTGCTCTCGAGCGGCCTCGGCTGCGGGTCGGAGAAGATCAATGGACCCTCCTTCGAGTCGCTTGTCGGGACGTGGAGTCTGTCGACGGTGAACGGCGCGGCGCTCCCCTTCACCTTCCAGGCAGCGAACCCGAAGACGGAGATCCTCAGCGATCAGTTCGTGACCAGGGCCGACGGCACCTTCATCGAGTCGACCGACATCCGGTTCACCGATGCGACCGGCCCATCGGTCGAGACGTTCCCGGACTCCGGGCTCTGGGCGCTGAACGGTACGGCGATCTTCCTGCAATTCAGCGACGGGAGCACGGCGACGGGGACGGCGGCCAGCGACGCGCTCACCTTTGCCGGGGGCGGTTTCTCGCAGGTTTATCGCAAGCAGTAGGGAGATGATGGACGGATACGAGCAACGGCGCCCTGGATGGGGCGCCGTTGCGTCGTTGCGTGCTGCTGGCAGTGGAGGCGCGGGGAATCGAACCCCGGTCCGAAGCTAGATCGACCACAGGCACTACGTGCGTATCCCACCGATTGATGTCCCCGACGGCTGGCCAGTGGGCCGCCCACCGCAAGGTGATCCTCCTGTGATTTCGCCCGGCGGCGGAAGGCGCACCAGCGGACTAGCCCGGATTTGCGTTACCCATGAAGCCGCCCCAGGCGAGCTTCCTCATGGGCACTTGCAGGCCTAACTAGAAGTTAGGCGGCAAGGGCGAAGTTGTTGTTCGCAGTTGGTGTTTTCCCGAGTGTTTAACGAGGTGCCCGAGGACCTCGGCACGCGCCCACAGCTTCACCAGTCCCGTCGAAGCCAGTCGCCCCCTTACGCTCCGAAAGCTAGCGAGAAATCGTCCACGGTCAAGCAAGCTCTACCGCACTGATCCGGTGGACATCGCGTGGCTCAACTCGCTGTCCGGCCAGTTGTTGCGCCGCGCACCCTCACGCAGTTTCTCCCCTCACGCTTCGCCGCGTACAACGCCTCGTCCGCGGACGGGAAGAGCCGGTCCTTCATCGTCACCGTCTCGGGGTAGGTCGCCACGCCGAAGGACGCCGTCACGGCGATCTCGGCCCCGGCGTGCCGCACCACCGTCGCCGCGATCCGGCTCCGCAGCCGCTCCGCCACCTCCAGCGCCCGCGCACTGTCGGTCTGCGCCATGAGCATGGCGATCTCCTCTCCGCCGTACCGCACGCACACGTCGACGGCGCGCACGCCCTCCTGAACGATCCGCGCCATGTGCTTCAGCACCGCGTCGCCCGCCTCGTGCCCCCAGGTGTCGTTCACCTTCTTGAAGTGGTCGATGTCCACCAGCACGAGCGACAGGGGCCCGTTGCGATCGGCCTCCTTCAGCATCCGCTCGAGCTGCTCACCGAAGTGCATCCGGTTGAACAGGCCGGTGAGCGCGTCCGTCCGGGCACGCCGATCCACCTCCTCGTACGACCACACCAGCTCCAGCGAGCTGGCCACGACCGCCCCCAGCACGGTGAGCGGCCGCGTCTCCTCGAGTGTCAGCGCCCCCGGCGCGTCGGCCTCGATCACCAGCGCGCCAAGCACCCGGCCGTCCTTCATCAGCGGCATGATCGCGACCGAGCCGGGATCCCGTGCCACCCTCGGCATCCCGTACAGATTTTGCCCGGTCGCCACCCCGCGCGCATCCTCGATCACCTGGAGGGTGCCGGCGCGACAGGCCTCGGCCACCATGCTCTCCGCGCCGAGCGGCACGACGTGACCGGCGATCGGGCCCTGGCCCTTCGTCGGCGCCAGCCCGGTGCTGGGGGTCGCGAAGTGCACCTCGCCCACGTCGGCCTCGGGATGCCAGCGGACGAGCGCCGCCCCGCGTCCTCCCGAAACCTCGACCGCGGTCTCGCAGAGCGACCGTGCCAGCCCCTCGCCCGAGCGGTCGGCCTGGAGCCGCTGAACCGCGTCGAGCAGCGCCTGACTCTGGAGCATGTGGCGTCCGTACATCCGCCGCACCCCCACCAGATCGTGAAAGGCGCCGAGCTGGATCGCCATGCGCGGCATCCACTCCTTGAGCGCGGGGCCCGACAGCGTGAGCCCGACCCGGTGCGACAGGGTCAGCACCCCGAGCGTGGTCTCGTCGTGCACCACGCACACGGCGCCGAGGCGGACGACGTCGTCGTCGCCCACCATCTGGATCCCGCCCGTCTGGCCGACCCAATGCACGTGCGCACCCCAGGCATCGACGTCGAAGTACGAGACCCGCCGGCCCTCGCTCGAGGAGTTCGACGGAACCAACCCCTCGTGCTGGGCGTCCCACACCCAGAGCACCGCCTCCTCCGCTCCGGCGACGTCGCGGAAATCGGCGAGCAGCAGCGCCAGAAGCTGG
>JABFYH010000113.1 GCA_013361335.1 Gemmatimonadaceae bacterium
CACCGGTGTCGGGATCCCGGCGGACAAGCTCACCACGATCTTCTCACCCTTCACTCAGCTCGGCCGAGCCCTCAACGCGCCGCGCAAAGGTGCCGGGCTCGGGCTCGCCATCTCCCGGGGAGTGGCGGAAGCGATGGCGGCACGCTCACCGTGGCGAGCGTGGTCGGCCAGGGGAGCACCTTCTCGCTCCGGCTGCAAGGGAGGGCGCGTCCATGAATGCCTGAGCTATCGCACCCCCGCCGTCGTCGCCGGCGCCGCCGTCAACCCATACGGCGCGATCATCTTCTTCTCCCGCGGCCAGAGCTCGTCGAGATTGTCGCCGGAGTACAACCGCCCATTCTTCATCACGTACCGCACGGAGTTCGTGTTGCGGATCGCGTCGAGCGGGTTCCGGTCGAGCACGATCAGGTCCGCGAGCTTGCCCGGCTCCAGCGACCCCAGATCGCCGTCGAGACCCAGCGCCTGCGCGCCGACGATCGTCGCCATGCGCAGCAGGTCGTGCGTCGGCATGCCCCCCGCCGCGAGCGACCAGAGCTCCCAGTGATAGCCCAGTCCCTGGAACTCGCCGTGGCTGCCGACGCCGATGCGACCGCCCGCCTGCACCATGTCGGCGGCGACCTTGGCCGTCTGCGGGAAGATGAACTCGTCCTCCATGAACCACCCGCCGAATCCCGCGCCCACCCCCGCGCCGCGGCGTCGCGTCTTGAAGGCGAGATCCTCGTACGGCATGAAGCGCCGCACCTTCGCGTCGTTGAACGGCTGCTCGCGCTCGAAGTAGTACTCCTCGGCGAAGGGTCCTCCGTACTGCACGAGCAGCGTCGGCGTGTACTCGATCCCCGACTTCGCGTACGCCGTGATGACGTCCTTGTAGAGCGGGACCGTCGGCAGGGCATGCTCCTGCGCCGGATAGCCGTCCTGGAGCATCGTCAGGTCGTACTTGGTGTCGAGCCCGCCCTCGGTCGTCGGAGTGATGCTGTCCTCGCGCGCCGCCATGATCACCCACTGGCGCGTCTGCCGATTTCCCTTCACGTACATCTTCACGAACTTCGTGTCCCAGTACTTGCTGTACCGCTTCATCACCTTGCGCGCGTGGTCGAGGTCGCGCAGCGGCTCCAGCCAGTAGCCGATGCCGACGGCCGTCGAGTAGATGCGCGGACCGACGATCTGACCCGCGTCCACTTCGTCGCCGTAGGTCACGACGTCGCTCGAGCCGGTCTGCGGATCGCGCGTCGTCGTCACGCCGTACGCGAGGTTGGAGAGGTACATCCAGGGCTGCTGCTTGTGGACGCCCCACGTGGGCCACATGTGCGCGTGCGTGTCCACGAAGCCGGGCATGATGGTCTTCCCGGTGACGTCGACGACCTTCGCGCCCGAGGGGACGTCGCCGCGCGCGCCGACGCTCACGATGCGGTTGTTGCGCACCACGACGTCGGCGTTGTCGACGATCTCCCTGTCCTTCATCGTGATGACCCGTGCGCCGCGCAGCACGATCGTGCCCTGCGGCATGTCCCGCGCGACGCGCACGACGACCGGAAGCTCCTTTGCGTTGAAGCGCTTCTTGCCGAGCGAATCGAGCCGGGCCTTGCCGGCGGCGGTGGTGTCCTTCTCGAGGAGCTTCCTCTGCGCTTCGATCGCGCGGTCGAAGGCGAAGCCGGAATCCAGCTCGTACTTGAACAGCGTGGCGCCGAGCGCCCACTGGATGGACTTGCCGTCGCCGCTCCAGGTGGCGAACTCGCCCCCGATGTCGGTGAGGCGCCGTGCCGGCACGGTGCTCTTCTGCGGATCCTGGACCGAGACCACCGGCGCCTCGCCGCCGACCTCCGGCACCGTCACCATATACACCTCGTAGCCGGACTGCACGAGCGCCCAATCGCCATTGGGGCTGATGCGCGCGCGCTCGGGGGCCTTGCCGTGCTCCTCGTCCAGCAGCACGGGCGCAGTGACGCGAAGGTGCTGGCGCTGGTCGGTGCCATCCCAGCGGATCGACACGAGCCCGCTGTCACCGGCCCAGAGGTAGATGCGGTTCGGATCCTTCGTGAAGTGTGGCTCGTCCTTCCCCCACGTCGGCGCGATGAAGGTCGCCGCGCCGCCCACTGCCGGGATCGACACCAGATCGACCGCCGTACCGTCCGGCACCGGCCCGTCATCCACCCGGCGCGGCTCGTTCGGTCCGCGCACGACGACGATGCGGTTGCCGTCCGGCGCCCACGCGGGGTGTTGATAGGTAGCGCTCTCGGTCGCGAGCTGTACCGGCGCCGATCCGCCGGTCGCGCGCACCTTGTACATCGAGCCGCCCTCGCGCTGCCAGGTGACGTACGCGATCCATGCGCCGTCCGGCGACCAGGTCGGCTCGGCCTCGACGACGTCGGCGGTGGTGAGACGCTTCGGCGTGCCGTTCGGCAGGTCCATCACGTAGAGCCGGTCGAGCACCGTGAACGCCATGCGCCGGCCGTCGGGCGAGGGCGCGATGTCGCGAACCTGATGTGCGGTGAACTGCGCGGAGTCGCGCACCGGATACTTGAACGCGAGCTTGGGGCCGATCGGCAGCGAGGTGTGCACGCGGAAGGGCACGGCGATCGGCGCGCTGCCGTCGATCGGCACGCGCCAGATCTTGCCGCCGTAGGTCGCGACGAGCTCCTTCGAGTCGGGGGTGAACGCCATTCCCGGATAGGCGTCGCGGCTGCCGATGGCTTCCTGATCGTCGCGCTGCACGGGATACGCGAGCCAGCTCTCGTCGCCGGAGCGCATGTCGCGCTTCACGAGTCCCGTCTTCGCCTCGTAGCGCGTGGCGTACACCATCCACCTGCCGTCGGGCGAGAGCGTGGGACGGAGCGCCGAGCCGACGCGCGTGGTGCGGACGGCGGAGCGGCCGGTCTGGCGATCGTACATCCAGATCTGATACTGCGGATAGATGGCGTTGTACTGCCACGACTTCTTCCGCTGCGCATACCATAAATAGCGCGGGTCGGGCCCGAACGCGGCGCCAGTGGTGAGCGTCGTGTCCTTCGCCTTGAGCACCTGGATGCCGACGCCACCATCGACGTGAAACATCCAGAGCTTGCCGGGCTTGAACACGATGTCACCGACAGTGGCGATGATGTACTTGCCGTCCGGCGTCCAGGCGGGGGACTGCACCACCTTGTCGCGCAGCTTGGTGATCTGCCGCGCTTCCCTGGTCTCCACGTTCTGGATCCAGACGTTCTCCGCGCCGTCGCGGTCCGACGTGAAGGCGAGCCACTTCCCGTCGGGGCTGTAGCGCGGCTGGCCGTCGAAGGCCATCCCGCTCGTGATCTGCGTGGCGGTCCCGCCGGCGAGGGGCACGGTGTAGATGTCGCCGAGCAGGTCGAAGGCGATGGTCTTGCCGTCGCGCGACACGTCGACCGACATCCACGACCCTTCGTCGGTGTCGATGTCGATCGTGCGGGCGGCGGCGAGGGGAAGCTCCCTCTTGGAGGAGTCGGCCTTCTTGGCGGTATCGGGAGCGGTGCTCTGCTGCGCGCCGGCGGCGGCGGCGAGCGCGCCGAGCAGCGCGGCGCTCAGGATGATGGAACGCACGGGCGGGTGTCCTGGGAGGGGATGGACGAAAATGTCGCGGGGGCGCGGGGTTGGAAAGGCAGCGCAAACGAATCGGGGTCCCGCGACGTATCATTTCCGCCGGCCATACGAGGACGATTCGACGACGACCGTGCCCGTGAGCTGCCGGCTGAACGACGTGACGGGAGAACGATCAACATGTCGTCGCACGCAGGCGTTGCTGGCGTCGTACTGTCCGCCTTTCTGATCGGCTGCACCGAGGCGACCGGGCCGGCGCCACCGCTCAGCCCTCCGAGCCGGCCGGCGTCCCTCAGCGTCAGGCCCACGAGAGCGATGGTCAACGGGGCCCGGGTTCGATTCAGCAACCCCGACGCCGATTCGGTCCGCGCCGGCTACATCGCCGCCGATGGCACCGAGGCCGGAGTTACGCCATGGGTGTCGGGCAGCAACACCTCCGTCCTGGTCCTAGGCCTCGCGCCCGCAACGAGGTATCTCGTGTGGACCGAGGCGAAGCGCGGCTCCGCGACGGCGGTCGGGGACACGCTCGCCTTCGTGACGGAGGCGCTGCCGCCCGGGCTCGCCGAGGCGAGGCTCGAGCGCCAGCGGGGTGGGCCGCTCTCCGGCGGCTACACCCTCACCTCTACCATGGACGCCGACGGGCACTTCTACGCCGTGGCCTACGATTCGGTCGGTGTGGTGCGGTGGTACCGCGACCTCGGCTTCCCGGGCGCCGTCGCCGACGTGCAGCAACAGCACAACGGCCACATCACCGCCGGTGTGGGGCCGTCGCACGGCTACGACTCGGCGGCGGTGCATTTCGTGGAGCTCACCCACGCCGGCGACTCGGTCCGCGCCATCGTGGCCACCGGCAGCGCGTTCACGGACGCGCACGAGCTCATCGTCGACACGGAACACGGCAGCAGAGTCGCCGACTATCTCTTCGGCTACGACATCCGTACCGTGGATCTGACCGAGTTCGGTGGCGGCCCGGCGGATCCCCTTGCCGGCCATCAGGTGCTCCGGATCGGCGCCGAGGGCGGCGTCGACACGCTCGTGCAGGGGTGGAACCGCTGGAGCGAGCACGACGCCGTGATCGGACCGCCCCTCGCGGGCGACTTCGACCACCCCAACTCGCTTTCGTTCGACCTCGATGGGGGACTCGTCATCTCCTACCGCGCGCTCGGCGCCGTCGTCAAGCTCGCGCCCGACAGCAGGACGGTGGCGTGGGTGTTCGGCGGCACGGGCAACGAGTTCACGCTGACCGGCGATCCGCTGAACGGATTCGGTGGGCAGCACACGGTGCGCGTGCTCCGCAACGGGCACCTGCTGATGTTCGACAACGGGTGGAATCACACGCCGCAGCGCTCGCGCGCGGTGGAGTACGCGCTGGACCCCGCCACCCGCACGGCGAGCATGGTGTGGCAGTATGTGCCCGAGCCCGCGGTGTTCGTGCCGTTCACCGGGTCCGCGCAGCGGCTGGCGAACGGCAACACGGTGGTGACGTTCACCGGGTCGGGGTTCCTCGACGAGGTTTCGCCCGACGGCGTGCTGCTCGCCCGGATGGCGCTGCGCTCCGGTAATCGATCGTACTTTCCATACCGCACGCAGCGCATTCGCAGCCTGTACCGGTACGAGAAGCCCTGAGACGGCTTCGCGACCGGCGAACAGCTACGACAGCATCGCGACCACCAGGAACACCACTCCGGCGACGCCGATCGCCATCGAGAACACCCAGATGGGCCGGCGGCGGGTGAGCGCCGCGACCGCACCGAGCGCGATCGCGACCTGCAGCATCGCGACGGCGTAGGCGTACCGGTGATGTCGCCCAAGCAGGCCGCCGGCCTCGGCGTCCCTGGCGTCTCGCTCCTTCTCGAGCTCGCGCGCCTTGCCGGCGATGTCCTCCTGCTGGAGCGTGTACCGGGCAGCGGCATTCTTCAGCGTGTCGGGCATCGGCTTCCCGGCAGCGGCATACGCGGATGCGGCGCTCCCGGCAATCGCCGCCTTGATTCCCTTCGCCTGGTAGTACGCCCACTGGTCGGACGCCTGCGCCTGCAGTCGCGTCGCCTCCGACTTGAGCACCAGCGCCTCGTTCACGGTGGACCCCGCGAGCAGGGAGGCCACGGCGGCGAGGCCCGCCAGGAAGGCGGTCGTCAGCGCGATCGAGCGCAGCAATCTGCCGCCATCGTGCTCCAGCTCGGAGTCGATCAGCTCGCGCACTTTGTCGAGGTCCACCTCAGCGCCTTCGGGCATTGGTCATCATCTCATGTTGGCGGAAGGGCGTTACCTGGAAGTATATCCGTGCGCGCGCCGTGCGCTCCTTCAGATTCCATGACCGTCTCCCTCTTTCGTGTCGTTGCAGTCACCGCCCTGTGCGGTCTCGCCGCCCGCCCCGGCGCGCAGTCGGGCGGCTCGGCCGACTGGACACAGGTGCCTAGTCGGCGACTCGAGATCACGGCCGGGAAGTTCGCCGCGAGCGATCTCTTCGACGTCAACCGCTATGCGAACTCGACTCGCACCCCGGAGCATTTCTTCGTGCGGGCAGCGACGACGGCACGACGGAATCGTTCGCCTTCTCGGAAGTCGAGGGCCATCTCAGCGGCGGCGTTCAGCTTGCCGGTCACCCGGCTACAACCGGGACCGCGGGCCGGCCACAGTGACCTCGCTGCGCGCGAACGTGCGATACTGATAGGGAGCGGGGTCCACCCCTCTCCCATGTTGTCGCGTCACCACTCACCTCGCTCCTCCCCGGCGATTCGGCTGTCACGATCCGACGAACCCTCATCACACCGCTGATCATGCTGTCGCGCCGCACCTTCCTCGGCACCCTCGCCGCCGCCATTCCCGTCGCTGCGCTGGTGCGGCGTGCCCATGCCCTGGCGGTAGACGACATCACCGCCAGCCCGCGTACCCTTCATGCGCTCGCCGAGGTGATGCTGCCGGCGGAGGTGGGGCGAGCGGGCACCGACGGGGCGACGACGAATTTCCAGCGATGGATCGCCGGATATCGCGAGGGAGCCGAGCTGCTGCACGGGTATGGCACCTCCGCGCTCGAGCGATCCGGCCCGACACCGGCGACGCGATGGGCGGCCCAGCTCGACGCGCTCGATGCGATGGCCCGGAAAAAGGGATCGCCCTCCTTCGCCGCGCTCGAGCTCGACCGCCGGCGCGAGATCGTGCGTGCCGAGCTGACGGCGCTGAACGCCGATCGGATTCCCCCCGTTGAACGCGCACCGCACGTCGCGCTCGCGCTGCTCGCGCACTGGTATGCCACTCCGGACGCCAGCGACCGGTGCTACGAGGCCCGCATCGGCAAGGAGACCTGCCGACCGCTCGCCAGCTCGGCGCGCAGACCGATGCCCCTCACCGTGGTGCGCACGTGAGCAGCTCCGTGAAGCGCACCGTCGTCGAGAGCGACGTGTGCATCATCGGCTCGGGGATCAGCGCGGCGATGGTCGCCGACCGCCTCGCGCGCACGACGAGCGCGCGCATCGTCGTCGTCGAAGCAGGAGACGAGGCGCCGCCGCTGGGCCAGCGCTACGCGCTGCGCGACCGATACCTGCAGTACGGCGAGAGCCCGTGGCCGAATGATCACCTGGAGGGCTACGAGATCGAGGGCCCGCTCCAGTCGCGCTCCATGCAGGTGGGCGGCCTCGCCATGCACTGGGGTGGCGTGACGCCACGCTGGTCGCCCGAGGACTTCAGGACCCGATCGCTGTTCGGCGTCGGCACCGATTGGCCCTTGTCGTACGACGACCTCGAGCCGTTCTACCAGGAGGCGGAAGAGCTGATGGGCGTCGCCGGCGAGCAGGGCCCAGCGTCGATGGATCCACGCAGCAAGCCATTTCCGATGTCGCCCATTCCGCTGACCTACAACCTGACGCTGTTGCGGGAGTGGACCGCGAAAGCCGGCATCACGATGTGGAGTCAGCCGGTGGCGAAGAACTCGCGGCCGTACGGCGGGCGCGCCGAGTGCTGCCGCAACGACACGTGCACTCCGATCTGTCCCATCGGCGCGAAGTACTCGCCCGACTTCACCTGGGACCGGCTTCGCGCCGCCAGGCGCATCACGCTCTATCCGCGCACGCTCGTGCGGAAGCTCGTGCTCGACGAGCGCTCCATGCGCATCGCCGGCGCCGAGGCGGTGCAGCGCACGAGGACGGACACGGGCACCCCGGTGGAATTCCGCGCGAAGAGGTTCGTCGTCGCCGCCGGCTACGTGTGGAGTGCCCATCTGCTCCTGCTGTCGGCCAGCTCGCGGACCCCCGCCGGCATCGCGAACCGGTCGGGCACCGTGGGGAAGTTTCTCACCGGCCACCGCAACCAGCAGGCGTTCATCTCGCTGCCGCTCAGGCTGTTCCCCGGCATGAACGGCCAGCATTCGCTGCTGTCGAAGCAGTTCATGCGGACGCCGCCGAGCGACCGCTATCTCCGCCATGACCTCCGCGTGTGGGAGTCGAGCTTCGGCCGCGGGCCGCGGCTCAGGGCCGACGACGGGACGCTGATGCTCGGCGACGACATCATGCGCGACTGGCGCGCGCGGACGCGGACGGGCGTCGCGCGGGTGCGCGCGTACTACGACGTCGTCCCCGACCGATCGAGCGAGCTGACGCTCGACACGACGCGCCGGAACGCCTGGGGCGACCCGTTGCCGAAGCTGGCTTTCCGCGACGCCCCGGAGTCAGCCGCGCTGCGCGACTATTCCATCGCCACGATCAGGACACTCTTCGAGTCGATGGCGAAAGCCGGCAACGGCACGGTGCTCCAGACGGTGGAGGACGACGGACCCGGCTGGCAGGATCACCCGGCTGGTGGCTGCCGGATGGGCGACGACGGGTCGACGTCCGTGGTGGACCGATGGGGACGCGCGCACGACCACGAGAACCTGTTCATCGTCGGCGCGCCGACCTGCGTGAGCGGAAGTTGCGCGAACGCCACGCTCACCTTCTGCGCGCTGGCGCTCCGCTCGGCGGCGGAGCTGGCGCGTTCGTCCTGAGGGGACCCCCGTCCCCTCAGGACGCCCCTTCGCCGCGCTACTTCTTGTCGTATTCCAGCGCGAGCCGCAGCTGCTTGATCGCCTCGTCGGTGGCTTTCAGCGCATCGGCGCGGTGACCGCCGAAGTCGTGTGAGGCACGCTGGAGGTCCGCCTTCGCGCGCTCGAGCGAGCGGATCGCGGCGCGGATTTCCGGGTGCCTTTCGGTTTTGCCGGCCTGCTCTCGGCGCTCCTCGCGCATCTCCCTGCGCTGGGCGCGGGTCATGGCCGTGGCGTGATGGGCCGAGTCAGCCGTGGTGGCCTGGGCGTGGGCGGCGGCCGGAAGCGCGATGACGGCGGATGCGAGGAGGTAGGTCAAGACCCTGGACATATCGATCGATCCTCGTTGAAGGTTTCGTGCACGCACGGAGGCGTCCGTACGTGCATGACTTCGACGCCGCAAGGAGAGCACCGTTAAAGAAACGGCGCTGACGGCGGCGGCATTCGCGCCGATCGGTAGGCCGTCAGGTCTGACTCGCCATCACCTCGGCGACCCCTTCGACGTCGCCTTCGTTCTCGTCGCCGCGCAGGCTGATCTGACGGTTGCTCTCCTCGAGGAACTTCTCGCGGATCACCACCGACCCGTCGGTGACCATGCGCTTGCCTTGCGCGAGCACGTGCACGAGCTCGAACCCGTCGGCCTCCATGACGAGGATGTCGCCGTGCGCGCCCGTCTCGAGACGTCCTTTCTGCTTCAGGCCGAGCGCGGTCGCCGTGTTCTTCGTGACGAGCGCGAGCAGCTTGGCGAGCGGCAGGCGGTGGCCCCGCGCGCAGTTGCGGATCTGCTGGAAGAAGGTGTCCGGCCCCTTCATCGACGCGTCCGACGACACCGTCAGCTTGCCGAGATCCCCGTGGTGGTCGACGTAGAACGTCACCCACTTCGCGAGATCCTCTTCCTGCACGTCGATGTCGACGAAGGACCCGCGCTTGGTGAGCGCGATCGCGTCGCGCATCAGCGCCGCGCTCCGCTCCACGTGGGTTGGGTAGATCCACCGCGCATCGATCTCGTACTGGTCGCAGTCGAGCAGCTCCTCGAGGCACTTCATCCGGCGGCGGCCGGGGCCGACGTGGAAGTGCGTGATGCCTGCCTTCCTGCTCAGCTTCCCGCCGATGTAGGTGTCGGTGACGACGCGCGCGAGCTCATGCAGCACGGGCTCCGTCGCCCGCTCGTCGGCGATGGCGATCTCGCCGGCGCCGAGCACCTCGTCGATGAACATCAGGTCCTCGCGGACGCTGCCCATGATCGACTTCGGCGGGATGTCGTAGCCCCCGGACCAGATGTAGGCCGACAGCCCCTCTTCCTTGAGCGCCTTGGCCTTGGCGAGCAGGCCGGCCATCGTCTTCATCGTCGTGTCGACGCCGAGGGTGCCGACGACGGTGGTGATCCCGGCGCGGACGATCTCCGAGAGATGGATCTCCGGCGACTGGCTGGCGAACCCCTCCTCGCCGCTCCCGCCAAGCAGATGCTCGTGCGGATCGATGAACCCCGGGCAGACCAGACAGCCGCTGGCGTCGATCACGTCGACGTCCAACCCCATCGCTTCCACCGCCCGCCGGTCCACCTCGCCGACGATGCCGATCTTGCCGTCGACCAGCAGGATGGACTGCTCGCCGAGATGTTCGGGAGCGTACACATCGCCGTTCTCGATCAGCGTCAGCATGCCCGCATGCCGCGCAAACACTCGGCCAATGGCCACTCCAAGTGCATTCGGCCAAAGCTTTTGTTTCTTTTTGTTGTTACAGGGATGAATCGATGCGTCGAGGGGATCCCGAGACCGTTCTCCGGCAGTGCCGGCCGTCTTCAGGCCTTGTCCGTCTCCCGCTGCTCGAGCCGCGGCGTTCCGGGGCTGGGGTGATAGGACGCGACGACGTGCGGGCTCGCCTCACCGCGTACCAGCAGGTCCAGCTCGCGATGCTCCAGGTTCAGGTGATAGTTCGTCCCCACGATCCCCACGCGCAGGTGGCTCAGCGTGAGCTGCCGCCCCCGCTCCAGGTCATGCGCGTTGTCGAACCGCACGCTGTCGCGACCGTCGACGAAGGTCACCCCGCCTGCACCCACCACCTGCCCCACACCGCCGCGCACCACCAGCGCCGTGTCCTCGTCGATGCCGATCCCCAGCAGGTGGGGATGGTCGGCGATCACCACGAACAGCCGCTGCAATCGCCGCCGCGCCGAGAAGTGGGTGTCGACGATCGCCTCGTAGCCGAGGAGGCCGAAGCCCGGCCCGATGTACTGCTCGATCAGCTGGCCCTCGACGTCGATCTCGCCCCCCGCCATCGTTAGCGCCGTGAGCGCGGCCGCGCCGGCGCTCGTGCCGCAGATGACGCCGCCCCGCGCGAACAGCCCCTTCATCGCCGTTTCGGACCTCGTCCCGCTCAGCTCCGCGACGAGCTTCACCTGGTCCCCGCCGCCCAGGAACACTGCCGACGCTCCGTCGATCGCCTTGGCGAGAGCGCGGTCGCTCGCCTTGTCGACGCGAGTGAACGTCGGAAACACCGTGTCGTCCAGCTCGATCGACGCGAAGTCTTCCTGCCACCGCTGCGCGCTCTCCACCGGCTCGGCCGACGCCGCGGTGATGCCGACGATCGGGCCGCCCCGCTCGCGCACCGCGCTCGCGAAGGCGCCGAGCGCCGCGCCCCCTGGCGTGCACGAGCCGCCGATCAGGACGAGCAGCGGGTCCGTGCTCAGCGCCGGCACTCCGTGCAGAGCGTCGTGGCGGCGAGCGCCGCGGCGACCTGCGGTGCGGCAGGAAGGGCAGGATCGAGCGCCCCCGCGTCGCTCACGCCGTCGCATCCGTCGATCACGATCCGGCCGTCGCGCACCAGCGCCACCGCGCGGGCGCGCCGCGTGTCTCGGCTCGTGACGCGTTCGTCGGCGGCGAACACGGCCACCCGACACCCCGAATCCCGCGCGTAGTCCTGGATCTCCCACGCCTTCGCGGGACAGATCACCATGCCGTCGCGCTCCACCGCGTCGCACAGCACGTTCACCAGCTTGATCGCCAGCTCCTCCTCCTGATAGCGGGGCGGCACGTCGGTCAGCTCCGCGTCGAGGATGATCGCCATGCGCGACCGCGCGTAGGGCAGCCCCGCCTGGAGAAGGTAGTTCGGCGACACGTCGATCACGAGCTGCTCCGGATCCTCCAGCCGCTCGCGCAGCGCCTGCTGCGCCTCGGCCCTCCCGTCGCCACCGATGATCCCGCACAGCACCCGGCCATGGAGCGGCGGCGTGTCGGGCCCCTCGGCGATCGCACGCAGCTCGGTCACCGCTGCATCGACGGACTCCAATACCCCATCGAACGCCTGCTGCACCACCTCGAGCGCCAGCGCGGCCGCGCGCAGCCCCACCTGCTCGTGCCGGTGCTCGAACACCAGCGTGTACCCCCCCTCCACGTCGCCACCGCGGGTGCGGCCGAATCCCACTTCGTGCCCCATCATCGTCTGCAGCTCGAGCGCCACGTGCTCGATGATGTGCGGCGCATACGTCCCACGCCGCAGCCGCACGATGAACCCGCCGCGCTCGCCGATCGAGCAGCGGTGCTCCACCAGCCCGGGCATGGCCGCCACGAGCCGCTCAGTGGTACCGGCGGCCTCCGCCGACGAAATCTCGTCGAAGGCGCCGACCTGGAGATCCATCCGCGTCACCGGCCGGAGCGACCAGAAGTTCTTGCCGCGGGTAGCGTGCAGCATCGTCATGCGGATCTCGCTGGCCGCCTCCGGGCGCGCGGCGACTCCGGTCATCCTTCACCCCGCAGCACCGCGCGTTGGCGCACGGCCGCCAGCGTTGCCGGCACCTTGTCGGCGTGGATGACGAGCAGGTCGTCGTCGCTCAGGAGATCGAGGCCGCGGTTGATCGCCTCATTCTCCTCGTACTTCACCTCGATCGCGTCGCGCGACATCCCGCCCTCGACGAGTCCTTCGGTCAGCAGCGCGGCGATCTCTCCCTCGACGCGCCCGCGGCGGTCGACGTCCTCCTTGATGATCACGCGATCGAACTTCGCGCAGAGCCGGCCGGCGTCGCGGATGTCCTCGTCGCGCCGGTCGCCGGGCACGGTGAGCACGCAGTAGCGCTTCGCCGCCGGGATGCGGAAGACGAGCTCCACGAGTCCCTTGATCGCCGCGGCGTTGTGCGCATAGTCGATCACCACCCGGCTGCTGCCGACGCGGATGACGTTCAGGCGGCCCGGCGTCGTCGACGGCGACGGATGGAACGACAGCAGGCCGGCCCGGATGTCGTCGTAGCGCATGCCCTGTACATAGGCGGCCGCCACCGCTGCGAGCACGTTCTCGCGCTGGAAGGTGGCCGCGCCGCCGATCGAGAGGGGGACGTCGTGCTCGACGGCGATGGGAATGCGCAGCCGTCCACGCCGGATGACGAACGACCCCTGCTCGATCACCGCCGCGATGCCGCCGCGCATGACGTGCTGCTCCACGAGCTCGTTCTCGCCGTATTCCCTCGCCGAGAAGAGCACGATGTCCCCGCCCGTGCGGTGGCGCATCTCGTAGACGAGCGGGTCGTCGGCGTTGAGCACTGCATGCCCCTCGCGCTTCACCGTCGCCGCGATGACGCCCTTCACGTCCGCGAGCTGCTCGACGGTGTTGATGCCGCGGAGGCCGAGGTGGTCGGCCGACACGTTGAGCACCACGCCGACGTCGCACTCCTCGAAGCCCAACCCCGCGCGCAGGATGCCGCCGCGCGCCGTCTCCAACACCGCGACGTCCACCGTGGGGTTGGTGAGGATGATGTTGGCCGAGAAGGGCCCGGTCATGTCCCCTTCCATGACGAGGCGGTTCTGCAGGTAGACGCCGTCGGTCGTCGTGAAGCCGACCGTGCGTCCCATGTTGCGGAACAGGTGGGCAATGAGGCGGGTCGTCGTTGTCTTTCCGTTCGTGCCCGTCACGGCGATCACCGGGATCGTCGGCTCCAGCCCCGGCGGATAGAGCATGTCGACGATCGCCGCGCCCACCGGCCGAGGCTTTCCCTCGGTGGGATGGGTGTGCATGCGGATCCCCGGGCCCGCGTTCACCTCGATGATCACCGCGCCGTTCTCGCGGAAGGGGACGGAGATGTCCTCCGTCAGCACGTCGATGCCGGCGATGTCGAGCCCCACCGCGCCGGCCGCCATCTCGCAGGCGGTCACGTTGTCGGGGTGCATCTCGTCGGTGCGGTCGATCGACGTGCCACCGGTGGAGAGGTTCGCCGTCTGTCGGAGGAACACCTGCTCGCCCTCGCGGGGCACCGTATCGAGAGTGCGCCCGGACGTGGCGAGGTACGACTCCGTCTGCTCGTCGAGCGGCAGGCGGGTGAGGATCTTCGCGTGGCCGACGCCGCGGCGCGGATCGCGGTTGGCGACCTCGATCAGCGCGCGCACCGTGCTCCGTCCGTCGCCCACGACGTGCGCCGGCACCCGCTCCGCGCACGCCACGACCTTGCCGTTCACGACGAGCACGCGGTGGTCGCGTCCCGTCGCGAACTGCTCCACCACCACCCGGCGCCCGTAGCGGCTCGCCACCTCCCACGCCTGCGTGAGCGACTCCACATCGTCGAGCCGCGACGAGATGCCGCGGCCATGGCTCGCGTCGAGCGGCTTGAGGATGACGGGAAATCCCGTGCGCTCCGCGGCGTCCACGGCGTCTTCCACGGTGCGCACGACGTCGCCGCCCGGCACCGGCAGGCCGATGTTCCCCAGCACCCGCTTCGTCTCGTCCTTGTTCTGCGCGATGTCGACGGCGATGGAGCTGGTGCGATCAGTGACCGTGGCCTGGATGCGGCGCAGGTTCCGGCCGAGGCCGAGTTGCACGAGCGAGTAGGAGTTGAGCCGGCGCACGGGGATGCCGCGCCGCCGCGCCTCTTCCACGATCGCGCCGGTCGAGGGGCCGAGGCGTACGGATTCGTACAGCCGCTGCAGGTCGGCGCCGATCGCCGGCACGTCCACCGGCTCGCCGCGGATGCAGGCGCGCACGATCTCCCCCGCCTCGCGCATGCTCTCGATGCCGACCTCCTCTTCCTCGTACTCGACGATGACCCACCAGACGTCCTCGTCGCCCGAAGGCACGACGCGGCCGAAGCTGACGTCGCAGCCGGCGAGCGTCTGGAGCTCGAGCGCCACGTGCTCGAGCACGTGCGGGATGCGCGTCCCCTCGCGCAGCCGCTCGACGAACCCGCCCGGCTCCCCTCGGCTGCACGGATGCTCGTGCAGCGTCGGCATCGCGGCGACGAGCCGCTCGGCGAAGCCGTCGAGGCCCGAGGTGAGTACGCGGTCCAGGGGACCGAGGCGCACGTCGGAGGCGATGACGGGCGCGAGCCGCCAGTAGTTGGGGCCGCGCAACGCGCGCACGCGGGAGACGCGCAGCGCATCGGCGAGGATGTCCGGTGCGGTGGAAGTGGCTTCGACGGAGGTGGTCATTCAGCGGACGGCGGGCGGCGTGAAGCGGGGAGGCGGACGCGCGAAGCGGACGGTGCACGGTCGGGCAAAACGCATTCCCCGCTCGGAGTCCGGGAACGTCGTTTGCGCCCACGTGGGTCATCCCCCCAATGGAGCACTCATGAGTCGCGGCCGCACCGGCACCCTGATCATCATTGGCGGACACGAGAATAAGGACGACGACCCCCTGATCCTGAAGGAGATCGTGCGGCGTGTGGACGACGGTAAGCTCGTCGTCGCGACGGTGGCGGCCGAGCAGCCCGACGAGATGTGGGACGACTACGAGCGGGTCTTCCGCCGCCTCGGCGTGAAGCACCTCTACAAGCTCGACGTCGAGTCGCGCGAGGATGCCTGCTCCGATCGCAAGGTCCAGATCCTCCACGATGCCGACGCGGTGTTCTTCACCGGCGGCGATCAGCTCAAGATCACGACGCTGCTCGGCGCCTCGCCGATCTGCGAGCGGCTGCGCGAGATCTATCACGGCGGCGGCACGATCTGCGGCACCTCGGCTGGCGCGTCCGTCATGAGCGACACGATGCTGGTGGGCGGCGGCGGCGACGACGGCTCGGCGCGGGTCGGCCACACGGTGCGGATGGCTCCCGGCCTGGCGCTCATGAGCGACGTCCTGATCGATCAGCACTTCGCCGAGCGGGGTCGCGTGGGCCGGCTCCTCGGCGCGGTCGCCCAGAACCCGCGCCTGCTCGGCATCGGCATCGATGAAAACACCGCCATCGTCATGACGGGCGGCCGGCGCTTCCAGGTGCTCGGCGACGGAGCGGTCTACGCGTTCAATGCATGGAACATGACCTACGCCAACCTGACCGAGGAATCGCACGACCGCGCCCTGTCGATGTTCGGGACGCGGGTCGACGTGCTGAGTCAGGGAGACGTGTACGACCTGGCGACCCGCACGCCGACGAACCATCCCGCCCACGAGGTCGAGGAGCAGCTCGAGACCGCATAGTCGTCATCAGCCCGCAGGCGTGAAGCACCTCCTTTGTCATCCCGCGAGCGTGCATGCGCTGCCCTGTGCGTACGGAGTCGTACCCCGGAACGACGTTTGAGCGTGGTCGCGTTTTTGCGCGTTCGGAGCCACTATCGGCAGGTGATGCAAATGCGCAATGATTCTTACGACCAGCAACCGACATCCAGAAAGACCCGTGACGACCGTTCGGGGCAGACACGCCTCGCCTCGCGCGCGATCGATTGTGGTCATGATTGCGTGCACGACGGCGAGCTCGAGCCGTCCCGCGTGAGCGCCGCCCCCACCCCCACCCCCACCCCCGCCGCCGTGCCGGAGCCCGAGCGTACGACGCGGTG
>JABFYH010000195.1 GCA_013361335.1 Gemmatimonadaceae bacterium
GGTGAGACGGTGAACCCGTCTCACCGTCTCACCGTTTCACCGTCTCACCGTCAACCAAACCGCTTCCCCACCTCTCCCCAGTTCACCGTGTTCCACCACGCCTTCAGATAATCCGGCCGGCGGTTCTGGTACTTGAGGTAGTAGGCGTGCTCCCAGACGTCGTTGCCGAGGAGCGGCGCGGACTTGCCGTCCATGAGCGGGTTGTCCTGGTTCGGCGTGCTGGTGATGGCGAGCTTGCCTCCCTCGTTCACCAGCCACACCCAGCCCGAGCCGAAGCGGCCGGCTCCGGCGGCATTGAACTGCTCCTTGAACTTCTCGAAGTCGCCGAAGGCCGCCTTGATCGCGTCGGCGAGCTTGCCGGTCGGAGCGCCGCCGGCGTTCGGGCCCATCGTCTTCCAGAACTGCGAGTGGTTCCAGTGGCCGCCGGCGTTGTTGCGCACCGCGGTGCGGATCGCCTCCGGCACGGCATTCAGGTTCTTCAGCAGCTCCTCGAGCGATCTGCTCGCCAGCTCGGGCGCCTTCTCGAGTGCCGCGTTGAGGTTGGTGACGTAGGCGTTGTGGTGCTTGCCGTGATGGATCTCCATCGTCTGCGCGTCGATGTGCGGCTCGAGCGCGTTCGTGGGATAGGGCAGGGGCGGTAGCGTGTGCGGCATCCGGGACTCTCCGTTCTGGGTCAGGCGTCGGTCGTGGACTGTACCGAGGAATCGGCGGTGGACCGCTTGCGTTCGCGCCACCAGGAGATGAGACCGGGCAGCAGCGAGAGGAAGATCACGAGGAGGATCACCTTCTCGATGTGCTGATCCACGCCCGGGATGAAGCGGCCCAGGAAGTAGCCGATGAACAGCATCGACCAGATCCAGAGCACCGCCCCCAGCACGTTGTAGGCCGTATAGACGCGCACGTTCATCTGCGCCATGCCGGCCACCACCGGGACGAAGGTGCGCACGATAGGCATGAAACGCGCAATGACCAGCGTCTTGCCGCCGTGCCTGGTGTAGAACTCCTGCGCGCGGAACAGGTGTTTCTTCTTGAAGAGCAGGGAATCATCGCGGGTGAACAGCCGCGGACCGCTGTAGCGGCCGATCAGATAGCCGAGGGAATTGCCGAGGATGGCCGCCACCGTCAGCAGCAGCCCCAGCAGCCACACGTTGAGCCCGAACTGCGGTTGGGCCGCGAGCAGACCGGCCGTGACGAGCAGGGAGTCGCCGGGCAGGAAGAACCCGATCAGCAGCCCGGTTTCGGCGAAGATGATCGCGGTGAGGCCGACGTATCCGCCCACCTGGACGAGATGCCGCACGTCCGTGAGCTGATGGAAGAGATCGAGAAGGGTCTGCATGCGGAGCGTCGGAGTGGGAGCGGCGCGAGCGACGGAAGTTCAACCGGTGCTCAACCTGGGTCAACCGGCCTGGTCGACGACGCGCCGCACCGTGCCGAACGCGCGCTCGCACTCCCGGTGCCGCCGTCGAGCCGCTGGCATCGCGCCGGCGTATCGCCGCGCACGGAGCGCTGGCTCGAGCTCGGCGGCTACGCGCTCGTGCTCCTGCTGGCGGTCGGCTGGACGTGGACCATCATCATGGCGGGGATGGGTCGGCTCGACGAGGGCGTCGCGACGCCGGCGTCGATCACCGCGGCGATCACGAACCCCGACGGCCCGACCACCGCATATCTCACCGACGCCACCCTGCGCGCGGTGACCGGTGAGCTCCGCGGCGCGAGCGGCAAGCTGCGCGCGCAGATCGGGCCACCCGGTACGCCAATCGGGACGGATTCGCTCCCCGCGGGCGCGCATCTCGAGGTCGAGACGCCGAGCGCGGAGGGCTCGTCGGCCGCGCCTCGCGCCGGCATCTGGAAGGTCGCCGTCGCGGTCGGCAACGCGATCAAGCCGATCACCGACTTCAGCGTGATCAGCATTCATCCCCGCAGCGAGAAGCAGAACGGGCGAGTGGGGCTGTACTACATCGGCAACTGGCCGGGCGAGAGCGGCGGCCGCGTCTCCGCGCCGAAGGCGGCACCGGCCACCCGGTACCAGCCGCCATCGGGGTTCATCGAGGTGACCCCCGAGAACGCCGACACGAAGGTCTCGGAGCACTTCAAGCTGCGCGACTTCCTGACGCACGATCAGCCCAACGTCTGGCCGAAGTATCTCGTGCTCGAGCTGCGCAACGTCGACAAGCTCGAGCTGGTGCTGAGCGATCTCGCCAGCCACGGGGTGGACGTGTCGGGCGTGAAGGTGATGAGCGGCTTCCGCACGCCGCAGTACAACAAGGGCGGCGGGGATCCGACCGGCCGCGCGGGGCTGAGCCGCCACATGTACGGGGATGCGGCGGACATCTACATCGACAGCAACAAGGACGGCGTGATGGACGACCTGAATCACGACGGCAAGATCACGATCGCGGATAGCCGGGTCGTGCAGCAGGCCGTGGACCGGGTGGAAGCGGCACATCCCGAGCTGGTCGGGGGCGCTGGCGTCTATCCTGCTGCGGCTGGGCACGGTCCTTTCATACACATCGACTCGCGAGGCTATCGCGCCCGCTGGGTCGGTGGACCAGGAGGAGGATAAATGAGCAGCGAACATCGGCGGGAACGAGACAAGACCGTTGCACCCGTGAAGGGTCCGATCGACCGGCTGGGCGACGCCCTCAAGCCCGATGGCGAGCCGGTGGAGATCCCCGACATCCGGCAGAGCGACCTCGAGCCGTACGTCGGGCTCCGCTACCTCTCCAAGCTCTTCAAGCTGATGGGGGTGATCCTGGGGCTTCTGCTCGTGGCCGAGGTGGTCACGGGCGTCGTCGCGCAGGGGTCGGCGGCGATCCCGACGCTGCTCGGCGAGGCCAGTCGGCTCATCGTGCTGGCCGGGCTGCTGTGGGGGGTGGGCGACCTCGCGATCCTGCTCATCGACGTCGGCCACGACGTGCGTGCGGCGCGCATCCTCCTGGCGCGGCAAACGCATGCCTTGTCCGGCGCAAACCGACGGGGCGAGCCGGCGAACGGCGCCGGGGCGACAACGGGTGCGCCCCCGACAACGCCCGGCTCGGTATGATCGTTGCCATGCACGACGGCGCTCGGGCGGCACCCTACAACTAAACGAGGACACACTACATGCTCTTCACCATCGCGGTCATCCTGCTGATTCTGTGGCTCCTCGGCGCGTTCGTGTTTCCGGTCGGCGGCGGGCTGATTCACATCCTGCTCGTGATCGCGCTGATCGTCATCGTGTATCGTCTGCTGACGGGTCGGCGCGTGACCTGAGGCTTCGAGCCCCGGTCGAGACATGCAGGGGGCGACTCGCCAGGCGAGTCGCCCCGTTTGTTTTTCTACAAACCCGTCTGCGTGGTCGTGCGGCGGGCGGCGTACGGCGCGTCGAGCGGCGTCGCGGCGAGAGGGGTACGGCGTGGGAATTCGGAACCGGTGTCGGTGGGTGAGGGCGGCTGAGGGCGGTCCCCTGGTCCCCCAGCCTGCGTCTCACGCCCTCATCCAACCACTACCGCGTTCCGACAGAAACGCCTTTGCGCCCGCCGTCGGCCCGCAGTTCCCAAACCAGCACCCGCCACCGACTCCCCACGCCGTACGCCTCCCGCCGCCCACCGCACGACCACGCCGTACCCCTCACCCCGCCCGCCGCACGCCGCCGAACCGTTGACTCTTTACCGGGCATCTCGTTGGTTGTGCGTCCATGTCGCCCTTGCACGATCTTCTCGTCGTCGCCCACACGCACTGGGACCGCGAGTGGTATCACACCGCCGAGCGATTCCGGGCGCGGCTCGTCGCGCTGATCGACGAGCTGCTCGACGAGCCGCCCCCGGCCGGCGAGAGCTTTCTGCTCGATGGGCAGGCCGTGCTGCTGGACGACTATCTTTCCGTGCGCCCGGAGCGGGCCGCCGAGCTTTCGGCACTGCTGCGCGACGGCCGGATCGAGGCCGGCCCCTGGTACGTGCTCGCCGAC